>CAXEUS010000074.1:0-9316 GCA_963999385.1 uncultured Candidatus Poseidoniales archaeon
ATCCCTGCATGTAGTACACCCAGTCGGGTGTGGCGTAATTCTGATAATCCGGCGAAATTCCACCAATGTACTCGTTCATCAAAGGTCCAGCGATCGCGTTGAAGATTCCCCCTAGGATAGTAAATCCGGCGTAGACCATCACTAGAATTCCGATGACCTTCGCAGCCTGCGACGGCGGCCCGGCCATCACGACAGCCTGACCAGCGTATGGAGCGGACCCACCGCCAAACTGTGCGGGTTGTCCAACGATGATGGGCTGAGATTGGTCCTGCGGCTGCATGAGACTGGGAATCCGCTCAAGTCCTTGAATCATCTCACGACACAATTCACTGTTCATCCTGCCAATCTGGTTCGGTTGGGTCCTGCTTGGCCCAGAGCACGTCGTCAATCCTGAGCACGGAGATTGCTGCTTCGGTGGCGCCCTCAAGCGTGGTGCGCGTCACTCGCAGCGGTTCGGTGACGCCAGCCTCCTGCATCGGGCGCGGCTCTCCGGCAAACAGGTCAAGGCCGATCCAGTCACCATCATTCTCGGCGGAACTCTGGGCGGCGTTGAGTCGGATGAGTTCGTCCACAGGTTGCAGACCAGCGTTCTCCGCCAGTGTCCTCGGTACTGCTTCAAGCGCAGCTGCGAACGCCTCCACAGCCAGTTGTTCCCGGCCGGGGATGCTGCGCGCGTGAGCGCGCAGGCGCCTCGCGAGCGCGACTTGGGTTGCGCCACCTCCTGGAAGCAGACTCGGCTCCTCGAGCAGGCCACAGGCGACACCGAGTGCATCGTTGAACGCCCGTCCCATCTCTTCGAGACGAGTATCGGAAGTGCCGCGCACGACCAAGGTCTGGCCGCGCTCGGCGCTGCCCTCTATGATGAGGTGGTTGACACCGTGCCAATTCTCTTCCGTCAATGAAGAGAATTCACCAATATCGTCATCGCGGATGTTGTTGACATCGTGAACCATCAGCGCACCCGTGGCGCGTGAGAGCAGGTCCAGTTCCGGTTTCTCCACCCGGCGGTAAGCTGTGATACCAGCATCGTTGAGCATCGAGCGCGCTTCGTCGTCAACCCCGTCCCTGACAATCAGAACATCGATTCCGACGTCGATTAGCGCTTGGACTCGTCTAGAGAGGTCGGCTCGCTCACTCTCGTGCAATTCCGCTAGCATACCTGTCTGGGTGACCTTTAGGTTGGCTTGGATGTCGAGTCCACGGCGTTCGAGAGATCCATCGAAGAGGATGATGCGACCGGCTTCTCGCTGCTGCGGCATATCCGGATGGATTCGCTCCTTTGGTAGGACGAGTCCGGGGACGAGGCGTGTGTCCCTCCCGCCTCCGCCGACATCATTGATGACCTTCACGAGACTCGGGTCCGCTCGCACATCGCCGCCTTCCTCAGAAGCGATTGCCCGCGCTGCATGGACGGCTAGATGAGACAGGGTTTCGCGTACACCTTCGTCGATTTTTCCCGCCAGAGCCGTGCGCACTGCTTGCAGCATGTCGTCATCCCCAGAAGGCGCACGTGCTAGTTCTAGGAGATCAGCAGCAGCGCGCTCCTGCGCCATGTTCCAGCCAGCGCAGATGACAGCGGGATGAACACCGCGCTCCACGAGTTCCAGCCCGTTCTGCAGCAGTTCAGCAGTGAGCAGCACAGTCGTTGTGGTTCCGTCAAGTGCCTGCCTGTCCTGAGCGCTGGCCGCAGAGATGAGCATCTTCGCAGTCGGGTGCTCAACCTGAGCTGTTTCGAGTACGGTGACCCCGTCGTTGGTTACGAGATTTTCACCATCTTCACCAACCAGCAGTTTGTCGAGGCCGCGCGGGCCGAGAGTACTACGCACCGCATCAGCGAGGGCGTTGGCGGCGGCGACGTTGTCGCGCAGCGCGCTGTGACCTTCGACACGCTTTGTGTCGTCGAGCAGCGATTCGTGCTCTTGGTTCACCATGGGGACCGTGCCGCCGACCCATGCTCCTGCCTTAAGCCCGCCTAGCCGGCGCGAAAGTGGGTTGAGATCGCTGCATCTCTCCGTGCGTACGCGCATACGCGGGCATCCGAAGGATGGACAGGACCTCGATTAGACCCTATTTTCGCCCAAGATTCATATATGGTAGTCACTCCCGACTATACAACCGCAGGTTAACTAGTGAGTGAAACGATGTCAGGAGAGCGATTCACAGCCGGTGGCGAGGACTGGGAGGAGCAACTGCTCGAACAGTTGTCGACCATGTTCCAAGACATGGGCATGGACATCGACGTAGCCGCTCTCAAGGGCATGATGGAACAGATCCGTGTGCAACTCGAACAGGCGGGTGTCGACCCCGAACAACTCGAGAAGGGTGCCAACATCGAACTCAATCTGCAGGAGAGCCTGAACGAACTGGCGAAGAACCTCCAGGGTGAGTTGACTAGAGCGACCAGTCAATCCACTCCAGAAGTGGAGGTAGAGGCTGCGGAAGAGGATGAGGTGGATGAGGCGCAGAATATCCCCGAAGCGGATGTCTATACTGCTGACGACAGAATGAACCTCACCATCGATGTCTCTCGGCACTTGACAGAAGAGTCTTCGAACATCGAACTCAATCTCACTCAGGAGGGCAGTTGCTTGAACCTGATGTCCGAAGGACGAGTCCACCCACTGCGCCGATTCCAGTTGAATCAAGCGTGCTCCGATGTCGTGGAATGGGAATTGAACAATGGCATACTGGATGTGACCCTCGACTTGCTCGAGGATTGAATGAATGATAATCAGAAGGTGAAATGAATGGCACGAAAGAACCCTGTAATCGGTATTGATCTTGGAACTACGAACAGTTGTATGGCAACCATAGAAGGTGGCGAAGCGGTCGTAATTCCGAACGCTGAAGGAGCGCGAACAACGCCGAGCGTTGTTGCGTTCACCACTGATGGTGAGCGACTGGTTGGAGTGACCGCCAAGCGCCAAGCGGTGACCAACTCTGAGCGCACGGTGATGTCCGTCAAGCGCGATATGGGTACCGACTGGAAACAGAAAATAGACGACAGTGTGTTCACGCCCCAAGAGATATCCGCGTTCGTGCTGCAGAAGCTCAAAGCGGATGCTGAGGCGTACATCGGTCAAGAGGTCAACCAAGCCGTCATCACCTGTCCTGCTTATTTCTCCGACGCGCAGCGTAAGGCCACCAAGGACGCTGGCCGAATCGCCGGATTCGAGGTTCTGAGAATCATCAACGAGCCGACCGCTGCAGCACTGGCGTTCGGCGTTGACAAGGACGATGACCAGACTATCTTGGTCTACGATCTCGGCGGCGGTACGTTTGACGTATCCGTTCTGGACATCTACCAGGTAGACGGTCAGCCGCAGATTGAGGTTAAGGCGACAGCAGGTAACAACAGGCTCGGTGGAGACGATTTCGACGAGCGTGTCATCGATTGGTGTGTTACCGAGTTCCGCAAGGCGAGCGGAATCGATTTGTCGAAGGACATGCAGGCGATGAGCCGGCTGAAAGAAGCCGCTGAGAAGGCGAAAATCGAGTTATCAGGAACGGGTGCCTCGCAGATTAACCTCCCATTCATCACCATGAAGGACGGCAATCCCGAGCACCTCGACCTCACGCTCACCCGCGCCCAGTTCGAGGAGTTGATCGCAGATCTGATTGAGGCGACCATGGGCCCGACACGCCAGGCAATGAAGGACTCCAAACTCGCCAAGGGAGCGGTCGACAAGGTGCTGCTCGTCGGCGGCTCGACCAGAGTTCCGGCAGTGCAGAAGGCGATTGAGAAGGAGGTCGGTAAGGAGCCATACAAGGGAATCAATCCCGATGAGGCGGTCGCTATGGGCGCCGCGCTGCAGGCGGGCATCATCGTCGGTGACGACGCGGTGACCGACGTACTGCTGCTCGACGTGACTCCACTCTCGCTCGGAATCGAGACGCTTGGTGGAGTAACTACCAACATGATCGAGCGCAACACCACTATCCCGACACGACGCTCTGAGGTGTTCAGCACCGCCAGCGACAACCAGCCGGCGGTTGAGGTGCACGTTCTCCAAGGAGAGCGAGAGTTTGCTCGTGACAATGTCACCCTAGGGCGCTTCTTCCTCGAGGGCATCCCACCAGCCCCGCGCGGAATGCCAAAGGTCGAGGTCACCTTCGACATCGATGCTAACGGAATCGTGAACGTGACCGCTAAGGACATGGGCACCGGCAAGGAGCAGCAGATTCGCATCGAGTCGCAGACGTCACTGTCAGAGGATGACATCCAGATGAAGATATCCGAGGCGGAACAGTTCGCCGAAGAGGACAGCCGCAAGAAGGGCAAGGTGGAACTGCGCAATCAGGCTGACAGTATCATCTACCAGACCCGACGCACTCTCAAGGAGGCCGAGGATAAACTCGACGAGGGAGATGTCGAGCCGGTCGAGGCGAAGTTGGGCGAACTCGAGGAACTAATCACCAAGGATGACCAACCGTTGGACATCGACGACATCGACGAGGCGGCCATCCAGGCGAAGGTGAAGGAACTCGAGGAATCGATGCACGCCATCTCAGCCAAGCTCTACGAGGCGGCAGCCGCCAACATGGAACAGGAACAGGCAGAGCAGCAGGCAGAGGCGGACACCGACGGTGATGTCGTGGAAGCCGACTTCGAGGTTCTCGACGACGAGGCCTGATTCAACTCAGCACCAGTCACTGTTCTGTGAGCAGGTGTGTGAGTGTTCTCACATGCACACCGGTCGCCCCGTGAGCGACCATGTCATTGGTCGAGGTTCCCCAGGCGGTGCCTGCGATATCCAGATGCGCCCATGGATACTGCTCGGCATCGTCACCCTCACCTCGCTCGGGTACGAACTGCTTGAGGAAGGCAGCGGCTGAGTTGGAGCCACCGTAACTGTCACCCAGATTCTTCACGTCAGCGATCTTCGAATCCTTCACCTGCTTCTCGAACGCCGGTAGCAGCGGCATAGGCCACGCAAGTTCGTCAACTGATTCAGCTGCCTTGCGCAACTTCTCGCGCAGGGTGTCATCGTTGGACCACAGGCCGGTCGCCTCGTGACCGAGCGCGACCACGCATGCACCGGTCAAGGTGGCTAGATCGATGATGAACTCCGGATCGAACTCGCCCGCCTTCCACAGTCCGTCTGCGAGCACCAATCTCCCTTCAGCGTCGGTGTTCAGAACCTCGACCGTCTTGCCGGAATAGGTGTTGATGACGTCCCCGGGGCGATAGGCGGTGGAACTCAGGGTGTTCTCCGCCATGCAGGATATGCCGATGACCGGTTGCTGATGTCCGATTCCGTGCAGCGCTTCCATCAGGCCGAACACCGTCGCCGAGCCGTGCATGTCGAACTTCATCTCGTCCATCCCTCCGCTCGGTTTGATGGATATGCCACCGGTGTCGAATGTGATTCCCTTGCCGATGATCATCGGGCAGGGTCCGTCGCGTTCGTCGGGATTGAGTTCGAAGATGACCATGCAGGGCTTGTGCTCGCTGCCCTTCCCGACGTTGACCAGACCATCCATGCCTAGTTTCTTCAGTTCTGCCCATTCGATTACGGTGAGCTTCACGTTGTCCTTCCCTTTCGCCCACGCTCGCGCACGCTTGGCGTATTCCATTGGGTAGAGCACATTCGCTGGCTCATTACCCAAATCACGCGCCCTATGGACTCCCACGGCGATGGCGCCCGAACGAGCACAACCGTCGTGCAGGGTGCGCAGGTAGCGTTCGGATGCTTGGAAGGTGACGCTGTACGGCGAGTCATCATGGTCGTCATCCTTCTTCTGGTACTTGTCGAACTTGTAGTCGCGCAGCATCATGCCCTCAGCGAAGGCACACATCTGTGCAACCCGCCAGTTGGTGGTGAAACGCACGGTCAGCGATTTGCCATGCTTCTTAGAGAGTGATGCGAACATTTTCGCGCCTGCGTCACGAGCATCCTTCTCAGCTAATTTCTCGGGCAGCCCCATGCCGAGCAGGATCACCTTCTGGCCACTGTTCCACAGGGTCAACGACTTGCCTGACTTGCCATCAAAGTCGTCGCTCGCGACCGCTTCGCGTACCTGCGCGGCAGCTCCGCGACCAAGCCCAGAGGTCGTCTTGTTAGGTGCCTTGTCCGCCTCTTCAAACAGGGGCAGTACTAGTGTCTGTGCGCAATCTCCGATTCCTTCTACATTCCATTTCATGGGTATCGACAAGCACGGAAGCGGGCGACCCTATTCAAAGAGTGTGGAGTCGAAAATACACCGATAATGTGGGTTTTTCACTTCAGTTTCTCACATCTTCTCCCGAAAATCGACGGTTAGAGCGTGTTTTGGAATATATCGCACCAATAAACATACAGACAATACTCAGTGCTGCAGAGGGGAATGGAAGCCAGCCATCATCTTCATCCTCGACAATCTCGACTAACTGCGCATCGACTGGCTCGCTCACCCACTGAGCTGAATCAATCACCCGTTTCATGTAGTGCAACTCCCATGTCCCCCCAGCGACTAGGCTCAGGTTGCTCGCATCGAGAATGGCATGAGTCTCATTCGATGCGTTGACGCTGAAGTTCTCCGAGTGCCACAGCACCTCACCATCCGCATCGAGATAGTGCAGGCTGGCGTTCTCCGTGGTCGCATGCCCAAGGTTCACCGCGTGCATGGTGATCTCTTTCCCGGGTGTCACATCCATGTGGCTCACGTTCAGCCGAGCGCGCCAATACCAGATGTTCGTGATCAGGTAGCGCATCACCTCCAGTTCTACGGAAAGTCGGTCGGAGAGGCTCTCTACGGTTCCGAGTAGGAACTGCTCATCATCGGTCTCGAATGTGAATGTTGGATACCCCATGATTCCGTAGCCGTAGTCGCGGCTGGTGCCGTGTGTCGGATAGATGCCGGCGTTGGCATTGCGCACTGGCAGGTCGGCGTCTATGGTCTCATGAATCGTGTCACGGATGTGCTCAAACAACTCCCAGTCACTCGGCATATCTCCTGTGAATCCCCAAGGGTAGGCGAGTATCCAGGTACCGGTGTGCATGGTGACGTAGAGGTCCGCATCGGTGACCCATGCCGCCATGTAATCGGCGTTGTTGCGCGTCTCCGGCTCGCTGAATGGACCGTTTCCACTCGCCGTCTCTTCTGTCGTCCAGTGGTGGTCGTAGTTGCGATTGAGGTCGACCTGGTTCATGTTCCAGCGAGAGTCCGCGTCGTTCCCGTCGGCGTTGAGCAGAATCATGATGTGGAGTTCAGTGTTCTGCAGCACTTCAATCGCCTCTTCGTCACCATTGACCCATCCTTCGATGTAGAACTCCGCTGTCAGGAAGGCTAGTTCTGTTCCTAGATGCTCGTTGCCATGGTGTCCACCGTCGATGTACACCTTCTCCTTAGGAGAGCCATCGGGCTTCGTGTCGTTTGCCCAGTTACTGATCTGCACGACCCACTGCTGTCTACCGTGTAGGGTCGTCCCAGCCGTAGTCAAGAGCACGATTTCCGGATAGTCACCGGCCCATGACTGCACGTCATTGGTCAGTGTGAGGTAGGAGTGGTACCAGTGTTCCTGAACGATGTTTGGTTGCTGGGCCGAGGTAGTTGGCACAACTCCTGCGAATGAACTCGTGAACAATGCCAGAAGCACCAGCAGCGCCGTTGCGCGACTCCTCGTGCGTGGGCGCTGCCTCATAAGGCAGCGAAGGAGAGCGGGTGATTAGAGACTTGCCTACTTGTTCAACAGGTAGTTGAGCAGCAATGGCAGCACAATCGTGGCATCCGATTCAATCACGAAGCGAGGCGTGTCAACTCCGAGTTTATCCCAGGTGATTTTCTCGTTGGGTGGTGCTCCGGAGTAGCCACCGTATGATGGACGCGACTCGGATATCTGGGCGAACCACGACCAGAGCGGGACCTCCTCATTGAGATCCTTACGCAGCATCGGCACGACGCAGATAGGGAAGTCTCCGGCGATTCCACCACCGACCTGCAACAGCCCGGCCCCGGCGGCATCGCACGATTGACGGTACCAGTCTGCTAACCGGGTCATGTAGTGAGTTCCCGAGAGCACAGCATCGGCAGAAATCTCGTCCTCGATGACTCGAGCAGCGAAGATGTTGCCCAGCGTAGAGTCCTCCCATCCGGGAACGAACAACGGGAGATCGGCATCAGCGGCGGCGAGAAGCCAGGAATCGTCTGGATCGGCGTCGTGTTCGAGCGAGTCGGAGAGCAGCAGCTCGTAGAGGTATTCGTGCGGAAGTCTGTCACTTCCTTTCGACCAGATGCTGGTGAGCAGAGATTCAATCTTGCGCACCGCCTCTACTTCTGGAAGTGTTCTATTGGTTATTCGATTTTCCAATTGGGTTTCTTGCTCTGCAGACAGCGACCTCCAGTCGTCTATCTCAGCATAATGGGAGTATGCAACCAGATTGAACAGGTCTTCCTCGAGGTTTGCTCCTGTACAGGTGATGCCCTGCACCATCCCGTTGCGTATCGCTGGTGCCAGCGAGCGTCCAATCTCCGCGGTCGACATCGCTCCAGCGAGTGTGACCATCAGGCTGCCACCGGAGTTAACGAACTCAACCAGTGAGCGAGCAGTCTTAGCTAGCTCTCCAGCGTTGAAGTGGCGATAGTGCTCGTCTACGAACTCGCGCATGGTCATTCAGTCATCTCCGTTCAGGAAGCGATCGAGTGCCTGACGTCTGAGTAGCCTGATGTCGGGGATGGCTTCTGTCAGCACTGTGTGAATGTGATTGGCGATGACCTCCGCATCGCAGCCTCCGCAGGTGAATGCGTCGATGGCCAATTGGCCAGAGTCCGCGTAACAATGAGCGCTCACATGGCTCTCATCGATGAGTACGACCGCGGCGAACCCCTCAGGGCTCTCGCTGCCGTCGAACGCCTCCGCGTGCGCGTGCACCTCGCGCGCGCCTGACAATCTCACCCCTTCTCGAAGAACTTCGAGCATCCACGCTGCGTCGTCTATGCTACTCGCCTCACTCGGGCTGTGCCATCCGTCGTAGTCCAGACAGAAGTGCTGTCCGCGCGATTTGTTCACATCTCCACCTCCTGCTTGTCCTGCTGTTTCAGCAGATTGGCTAGGTGTGCCGCAATCACCTTCGTTGCCAGCATCGCCGCCGTGAATTCGGTCAGAGGTCCCTCTTTCCCGGGAACAATTTCGACGACGTCCGCCCCGAGGACTCGGCAATTGAGATTGGTGAACACTGCTTCAATCAGTTCGACCGCCTGCCAGTAGTGCAGGCCACCGGGAACTGGAGTTCCTGTGTTCGGCACCAACCCTCCGTCAAGTCCATCGATGTCCAGAGTCAACCAGACTGGTCCATTGATCTCTGCCAACCGTGCCAGAAGCAGGTTCCAGTCCCGC
>CAXEUS010000075.1:0-2461 GCA_963999385.1 uncultured Candidatus Poseidoniales archaeon
TGGGAACACACCAGCAACTTGTCCATCTTGGCCGAATGGGGAATCCCACTGAACCATAGCGATCCATCGTACTTCCTCTGTTGGACTGCCTAGGCAGGACCATGGAATCCGGAACTCACTCACTGGAGTGGTTACGTACGGATTGCCCATGAAGATGCTCGAGGTGATCTGTGGACAGCTGGATGTCACATCGACCCAGTTGCCTGTTGGCATGACCTTGCGTAGACCCCAGTTGTTGAGGTCCTCCATCCACAGCATGTAGTCTGCCTTGATTGGCAGCGTGTGCTGTGAGTGCCAGTTGTCGCCCGTAGACGAACCGCCTGGAGCGGTGTCAAGGTAGAACAGACCGTCAGTGGTGATGAAGGTTGGACCGACAAGTGCAACGAACATGTAGTTCGAATCCCATGTCACGCGCATGTGCGCCTGCGTAGTAGCGTTCACAGCCACTACACCGGGCATCATGTCGTCTGCCTCGTTCAGCATGTTGCTGCCGAGCCAGTCCCAGAGGATACCATCAACTGTGATGGTTCGACCGGGGCTGCTTCGCCACGATGGACTCACGTACTCAGCGCGACCACCAGGCACAGCAACTGACTCACCTGTGTTCAGGTTGGTTGCCATGGCTAGACTGCGGATGTACAGACCGACATCAGTGGCCGGGCTGCCCATGTGCAGTACAGTCAAGTCTAGGAGGTTGCCCTCATGGACGATTGCGTCTGCGTCGACAGTCAACTTGCTTGGCATCCACTGGCTAATCATCGAACCGTTGTTGAGCACACCGTTACCGATGCTGGTTACAGTTGAGAAAGCACCTGCATTGATCTGAGTTGCAACACCGCCGCAACTACCGAAGTTGCCAGCGATGTATGCTGGATCTACCGAGTAGCACGAGTAGGTGGACTCCCAAGCGACTGGGACTTCACCGAATGATGGGTGGTTGTAGATACCCATCATGTTCTCAAGGGTACCAGATGCACCGTTGGTGGTCTTCAGGCAAGTGTGTCCCTCACAGATACCGCCGTTCCATCGGAAGTCCTCATGACCGTCCGCTAGAACACCGACAGCCGCATCGGTCGAGAGACCAGTCAAGTCGAGTGTATCTCGACCGCTCTGACTCACAACGTCCAGGCCGACACCGTAGGTGTCATCTGCGACTAGGCTCGCTCCCATTGCTGTCACGTCAACATCTGTCACTTCGACAGCTGTTGCATCACCGAAGATGGTGGTACCAGCATTCAATGCCAGTGAACCGCCTTCCTGCGCTAGACCGAGGCCGTATCCGGTGATTACCACACCGTTGAGCGTGATTTGGTCACCGCCGCCCAAGATGTCGACACCAGTTGTCTGTAGGTTGTTACCTTGACAATCTGCGACATTCACCGATCCAGACATTGTCGGGTTCGACGTTGTACTGGTGTAGGTGAAGTTACCCACGTTGGTGAACTGGTGCACGAAGGACGAACCGAGGTTCATCGTTCCACTGTCCCAACTCTCTGTCTGACCTGAGTCAGACGTGGTTGTGTGTGGAGTGTTCGTGCTACCATATGCCCGCGATACCCAGCGCACCGAGTCGTCCGTGCACACGTTGAGGTGCGACGGGGTGAAGGTGCTCTGGTAGATATCCACGCTGTGGATTCGACCTGCACCGCCACCAAGACCTGTGTATACTGAATTGTTGTCAGTGACTCGGCAACCATCTGTCATGACTGCGTTCATCACAGTCGAGACTCTGTTGTCAGCCATGAAGACCTCATCCAAACCACAGCTCTCGATGTAAATGCCGAGAGCGCTGGTGGGCAGACGACCGGCAGTGAAGCCGATGGTGTTGCCCTCGATGTGCATATCGTTGCCGCTGCGGATACCGCTAATTGCGATTCCACCGTCGGCATCGGTACATGTGTTGTCTTCAATCGATCCCCAGGCGTTCAGCGTGAAGATACACGCGTTCGAAGCACTGCGAACACCGGTAATGTCGTTGTTTGAGATATGCACTTCACGCGCACCGCGCGTGTAGATTGGGTTTTCACTGTAAATCGTGTTACCGTCAATCTCAAGATCGAACACGTTGGTGTCCTGGGTGTAGATTGCATATCCGCTCAGAGTCGACATGGTGTTCCCGTTGACCTGATTACCAGTGCTGTGGGCACCGAGGTAGAACCACATACAAAGGTTCGAACAATCTTGCATATCGTTGTTGCTCACCGACATGCGCTGCGTACCGATTTGGGCCGCAGGCGTGTAGGCTGGGTTGATTGCATAGATGTTATTCGGGATAAACACACCAACACCACAATTGATGAACGTGTTGCCCTCAATCATGACATCGTCGTATCCAGAGGTCTGGACGCACATGTCATCGTAGTAAACCGAACTACCGCCGTTGGCGATGTTGGTTGAAGACTCGTGGTGCACCAACAGGGTGTTGGTGATATCGAGATCACCATCGCTCTGGTAGTAACCA
>CAXEUS010000076.1:0-8447 GCA_963999385.1 uncultured Candidatus Poseidoniales archaeon
CTCGAGGAGATGACTGCTTTCCGAAGAGAAAATGTGGGATACATCTTCCAGTTCTTCAATCTCCTAGGTGACCTGACCGTGCTGGAGAATGTTCTACTCGCTCAAGACATACATGGCGGACGAGACAGAGAGAGAGCCGTTGAGATGCTCAAACTGGTCGGCCTTGAGGGCAAGGAAGACAGATTCCCATCAGAACTCTCGGGTGGCGAGCAGCAGCGAGTGGCAATCGCCAGAAGTCTAGCTAAGAAGCCCAAACTCCTACTGGGCGATGAGCCTACTGGAAATCTTGATTCAGAAACTACAGCTCAGGTGATGAAAGTTCTAGTCAAGGCGTGCCGCAAGGAGAATATCACGGCCATCATCGTCACTCACGACCTCTCTCTTACCAAGTACGCAACACGCGTGATACACATCGACTCAGGTAAACTGGTTGGTGACGAGCCTGGTGGACGAGCGACACTACATGCCACGATGGACACAGCTGAGGCCGTTGCAGAAGCGGCGGCCGGAGCCGTCGAGAAGGCTGCGAAGTCGGTTGGAGGAATGATTGCAGGAGCTGTCTCCAACATGTTGGATTCAGAGGAAGAAGAACAGGCATAGGAGTTGTTCCGATGTGGCTCCTAGTCAAGCGTCTGGTGCGCAGTCAAATGCGCGGCGGCCTGTTAACAGCCCTATTCATGGCACTGGTCATCCTAGCAAGTTCGCTCTGTGTCATGATGTGGGAGCATTCCAGAAACGCAGAACTGGTCTACGACGACTTCTACAGCGAAACAAACCTTGCTGACGTGGTGGTCAACGCTCTTCCCGGTTACTGGTACAATGAATCTGAAATGATGTCAGCATGTGACAATGTTACTCTGGAATATTCTGGAACTAATCTTGCAATCGAAAAGTGTGATACCCACTACATCCATCGAGAGGAATTCATCACTCCTGCAGGTGACAATATCACCCTGATAGCCCACGGATTCGTTTCGGGCGCACAAGTCAGCGTTCCATGGTTCGCAGACGGTTCTGGCGAGATGGCCGATGAACCGGGTGAACTCGTGATTGACAGGAACATGGTAACTCATCTGGGAATCCAAACCGGAGACCAAGTGACGATGGTCTTGGGTGGTGAACAGATTTCCTTCAATGTCACAGGATATGCCAACCATCCCAATCACCTGTTCTACACCGTTGATGATGGGGAGTTGGTGATGGCGTTGGGGAGGCTCGCAGTTGTATACATGCCAGTTGAGGAACTACTGAGTCACCTCGGCTTGGAAACCAATCGTCGCAACTCAATGCTAATTGATGTCAAAGGTACTCCAAACCACGACCTTCTGGACACGACAAATAACGAGGGCGAGGAACTTGACCAATTGCGCGCCAGTCTAGATGAGGAATTCAGCAATCAGGGGAACTACCTGATTCAGACCACTGACCGCAGCAGCATCTGGAGCGTTGAGGCAATGCGTCAGGATCTGGAAGGAAACAAGAAATTCGTTCCAGTGTTTCTGGTCATGCTGTCTGGAATCTCCGCTCTTGTGATGAGCATCAGCCTTGAGCGACTCGTCAAACGTCAGAGTAGAGAGATTGCTGTATTGCGAACCATTGGAGTGAAATCTCCGGCTCTGTTGATGTCTTATCTGACAGTGCCTGCATTCCATGGGCTTGTGGGAGGTGCAATTGGAATCTGGCTGGGGCGATACATGTCAACGGAATTCACAACGTGGTACTTTGACTTCCTTTCAGGCATACCCGTGGTCGCTGTCAACCATCACAACGACGTGGGTCTAGGGGTGCTGGTCTCGGTCCTAGCCATTCTACTTCTGTTTGGGATGTTACCTGCTCGTAAGGCCATCCGGATCTCCCCCCTTGAGGTAATGAGAGAGCAGGCAGGAGCCAAGCCAAACCCCTTCGTGGCCTGGGCTACGAGTGGTTTGCCCCCCTCACTCGGACTTGGATTCCGTTCCACATTCCGAAACCCAGGACGTCTATTGATGACCGTTCTAGGACTCGGGCTGTCTCTGATTATTGTGAGTGGGATGATGATGGTAACAGAGGGCATGCTGGGTTGGATGGACGAAGCCAACGATGCAGAGACATGGGACATGCAGGTTCAGATGAATCCACTCGACCATCAAGAATTACGGACATGGACCGAGGAAAACAGTGCTTCCTACGAATCAGAGTGGGCACTGCAAGTTCCAATCAATGCCTCGGGAGACAATCGCATGATGTTGCTCAACGCGATAGAAGGATTCAGTGAGGACGGAGTGGAAAGCATGCACGCCTCCAGATTGGTAGAGGGTTCACTCCCTACATCAGGTGCTCCCATGCCTGAAGTCGTGGTTGACATGGGTGTCAACAAATTCCTCGAATGGAATGTCGGAGATGTGGTTGAAGTGAGATACGGAACCCACGTATTTGAATTCAAGATTGTTGGCGTTGTTGATGAGATGCAGCGTTCTGTATGGGTGCATCATGACGATCTGCTAGATGGAACAGGTGTGATAGGCGAGAATGCTCACAATGTTCTCTATCTACGAAACATAGGTGACGCTGACATCGTGAACGACGTGAGTCTGAGGCAAATCGAAGGGATTACTTCAACCATCGACAAGCAGTCTCAGGAAGAAATGTTGGATGAGAGTTTGGAGATGAACAAGGAGATTTTGGATTCGTTCATCTTCTTCGGTGCACTGATTGCCATTGCGGTGCTCATCAACACCCTGATGATTAACATCACCGAACACGACACTGAGTTCGCCACTCTGCGAACCTTGGGGGCATCTTCGTCAAGACTCGTGACAATAATGCTGTTCGAACATCTGGTAATCGGCCTCATCGGTGGCGTGGTTGGCGCTGTCGCCTCAATCGCAGCAGCTGAAGCACTGGGTGCCTCGTTCAGTAACTGGGCGTTCATGATTAGATTCCCGGTACAATGGGACATCGCGATTATGACTGCAATAGGAGTGATGGTTGCGAGCGTCGCCGTCGTGCCCTTCGGAATCTTCCGTGTGCGTGGAATGGACTTGGTCGAGAAGACGAAGGAATTCTCGCACTGAAGGCGATAGGTCAAGGAGCCGACCCGCTGGCCGGCCGTCCATGGTCTGGTGGCAACTGGCGATACGTTGGGCGTTGTCTGGAGGAATTGTGGTCGGTGCGAGCGAGGTCGCTCGACGCTCTGAATTGTTGGGAGCGCTGCTGGTGTCGATTCCACTGGTGTCGATACTGGCGATGATCTGGTTGCACAATGACACTCGCGATACCGAGAAGATCGCCGAATTTGCCGAAGGTGTGCTCTGGCTGGTAATCCCCTCGCTTGTGCTGTTCATCGCATTACCAGTACTTCTGCGTAGAGGGGTCGAGTTCTGGCCGGCCATGGGAGTGGCGGTAGGACTCACCATGGTAGCCTATCTCATCGGTCTGTGGATTGCCAACAGAGTGGGTAATGTAGCGTGAAAAATCGATTCACGCCTGCTCCTGCTCGTCATAATCGCCCTTGAAGAATTTGACTGACTCATGGAACAGCACCTCTTGGCGACGGCGCTTGTTGGTGCGGATGTGAACCACAGCTAGCATGAAGATGACGAAAATCATGATTGGGATGAACAAATCTGCGTTGAGCGCGTGCATGATGTTGATGATTCCTTCAGCGGTGTACGCCCAGGTAATAGAAGCGGCCGCACCCCCAACGAAACAGGCGAGCAACACCCGCGGGAAGGACATGCGGGCAACCAGCCCGAGCATCGCGCCCACGAGTACGCCCGAAGCCATGAACGGAATCCAGACGAACAGAATCAGACCCCAGAATCCCCAGCGGTCGATGCGGTCACGATTCTTGTGGGCTACGTACTCCACCGAAGATAGGATGTCTGCCGCGAATCGACTCTGCAGCAGTGTTCCTGCGATTCCCTCCTGCTTGGCGACGAACGCCTGACCTTCGATTCCACCCTTCCCTTCCTCGATTCGGCCGGCTGCTGACCTGTCGGCCAGAGTGTGCACCAGATTGCTGGCAGACACTATCAGTTCCCTGTCCCCGATGTGCTTGCCTGCTGTGAGTTTCAGATGCTCTCGCACACGGGAGCGCACACCTACGTGTGACTCTTTGAAGCGGAAGAAGGCGAAGCGAGTCATTGGCTTGTAGATGAATCGTACCATAACGTGCTGTTCATCAACTCCAACCCAGATCTCCTTGTCCTCAAGACGGTGAATCACGCAGAAGTCCTTGAGTGCCTTCTTCACCTCTGTTTCGGCATTAGCAAGTGTGTTCAAATCTTCGAAGAACGACGAATAATCCTCGACAAACGCCGGGCGGTCCTTGTTCAACTCTGGTAGTTGGGAATAGGCATCATCATCGGTTATTCGGTCATGGTCCAACAACGATTCTAGCCCACCAATCTTCTCCCCCTGGGCCTTTACCTTCAACTGCAACGGAGTAATCTCTCCGTATATTTCGAACTCCTTGAGAACATCGTTGAGCATCTCATCTCTGATTTGGGACTCCCCATCACCCTTGGTAACGGTCGTGATAGTGGGCTTGTAAGGAACCAGAACATCGATTGACAGGTCTCGTTTACGCATGCGGAATTCGTCCCAATCTATGACGATGTTCAACTTCTTCTCGCTGTTCTCGAGCGCACGCCGAACCAGCCGTGCGACTTGGTCTTCGGTAAGCATGTCATCGGTGTCACGATGGTAGAAGCGATACATCAGTGGATACTGCACGAACAGGAAGAACACGCTCATTGACAACGAGACATACGCCATCCACCACGCGGGCACACCAGCTGAGCCACCCGAGAGCATCGCTGTCTCACGCCCTCCTGCCCATTCAGCGGTCATCAACGCCCAGGCCCAGACTCCGAGTTGCTGCATGCTCCAGCAACTGCGATCTGTGTCCTCGACGATGTGCGCTATCTTCTCCGGTTCCGCCTCCTTGTTGAACCACTTGTCCAATCCCGTCACTTCAGACTCTACTACGACCTTGACCGAAACCGGATCGATGAGTTGCTCGCTGTTGGACACGTTGTGAATAGTGATGTTCTCATCGGTTGTGTTGTACAACCTGACAACGAAGTTGTATTCTCCATCGGCTACGGGGTCCATTTCGGAAGCGAGCGGTATCGCAATATCTCTACCGGATTCATTTCCTTCGCTGACGCCGAACTGATATCGAAGCCCTACATCAGTTTCAGGCGGGATGTTGTACGCTCTGACACGCAGGTTCACATTCTCATCAATCCAGACATCCATCCAGGTGTTGTTTGAATTGTCAATACACTCTGGACCCGGATCCACAATGGTGGTCGACAAATATTGGTCCACGCCAACCTCGTCGGCCATTAGTTGCCCGGATGATAGCACGGTTATGGTAATCAGGAACAGAACACCGTAGGTGACACCACCCATCAGCACGATATCCTCGAAGCCGCGGATGAAGCGACGTCCGCTGTCTGAACGCCGAGTCTTGAGACGCTCTAGCTCCTTGTCGAGACGATCCTGTTTGTGTTCCTCGCTGAATTCATCGACGGTGACCTGTCCGTCTTCATCGAGGTCGAAATGCTCGACCAATTCCTCGGTTGTGATGACTCCGTCACCCGACTGGTCGAGGTTGTCGGGGAGGTCTTCGGGACGTCGCCCTCCCGCATCCGCTCCGCTCATCATCCCTTACAGGGATGGTCGGCCTCATATCACATTCGTAGGGCGGGAGTGGCGCGCGCTGTCCTGATATGGAGAAATATCGTCGATGTCAGTCAGCCGTGATGCTTAATCAGAAAGTGGGTTCTCACGTGGATGATGACCGTGGGAATCACCTCTCGAACTCGACTGCTCGCCCTGTTGATGGCGTTGATTATGGCACCCTTCGCACCGGCGCTGTTCGGCGTTGTGGATACGCCCTCCAACAGCAACGAACCGACTCCTGACCTCAACGAACTTCCAGACATGGAACAGTGGTCAACAGCCGCTCGTTCCGGCGCCACCTCATGGCTGCACGAGACTGCTGATGAGGATGGGAACACCGGATTGTGGACCAGTAGCGCAATCACCGACGACGGCACCATCTGGGTTGCGTACTACGCGGCCGCCAACCGTGACCTGAAGGTGGCCCAATGGAACGGATGGGCTTGGATTATCGATACAGTCTACTCCTTCGGAGACATCGGCAAGTACACCGAGATTGAGATTGACTCGGGGGGCAACCCGCGAATCGCCTCCTTCGACGTGACCAACCTGGTACTGCGCATCTCCCGTTACGACGGCAACACGTGGAGCACGAGCACGGTGGCACCGGGTGAAGACACCGGCAACAACAACCCCTACGAAGGGAGTGGAAGAATCGGTTTCACCCTCACCCCGGATGACGACGAGTGGTACACCTTCCTCACTGGAACCATACGCGGCGGCACAGCCCGTTGCACATGCAACCTCTCATTCGCATCATGGGAACAGTCGACCAACACATGGGGATATGGCAAGGTGGACGAGGGTGAGTTCGGCCACACTGACTGGACCTATTACGCGGACATTGGACGCTACAGCGACATCGAGATTGGAACTGACGGAAATCCGCAGGTCGGATATTACGGCCGCATCGTGACCGGAGAGGATGTTCTGGGACCACCTCCCACTTTCTCGGCATGGTACGAGTGGGGGCCGCGCTATGCGAAGTTCAGCGGTGGCAACTGGCAGGTCGAACGCATCGAAATCAACGCCTCTGGGAATTACTACACCACGGGATATTGGACCAATCTAGAACTCGATGCTGACGACAAACCGCTGGTCGCCTACCAGAATCTATCTGGGTTTGATTCCGTGAGGTTGGCGACCGGCAACGGAAACGGCGTCTGGGCCACAGAACTCATCGATAACGGGAGCGCCAACCTTGGTGCATACCTGCGGATGGTGCTCGACGATTCAGACGACGTGCATCTCTCCTACAGGGACGATACCAATGACGACCTGGTTCTAACCCGACCAGATATCGGTGGCACTTGGTCGAAGATAAAGGTGGCAAGTCTGGGTGATGTCGGAGAATACGCAAGTCTGGCAATCGATTCCGACGACAAAGAGGTGTTCGCCTACTACGACGGAAACGACGAGAATCTGATGGTCGCATCACCGGCAGCAGATTCTGATGGAGATGGCATCGCCGATGCGGCTGACCGCTGCGCGCAGACGCCACCCGCAGCGACCATCGATGCTACTGGCTGCCACTGGGAACGTGCGTCGCTGACCAGCTCAGGTGACAATGCCGCCTACATCGATGTGGTCATGGGAGCGGATGGTCTACGTCGACTGGTTCACTATCAGGGGATGAACGAGGGTGATCTCGGTTGCGACAACAATCCGAACAACGTCACATCTGACTGCAATGTCGGCTACATGGTAGAGACCGCACCAGGCGTATGGGACACCGAGGAGACAGTTGATTCTGGAGGGGATGTTGGGCGCTATGTGAGCATGGCCATCGCACCTGATGGTAGTGAGCACATCGCCTACATGGCGTACACCGACCAGACCGAGTTCGGCTGGACGAACAATTCGGCGCCGCGCATCGCCAGCAACAGCGGAACCGGATGGACATTCGAGACGCTCAGTGATACAAGGTCCAACGGCTGGTACACTGACATCGCCATCGATTCGTCCGGCAACCGCATAGTCAGTTTCACCAACTCATCTGGAATCTACAATCATCTCATGGTCGCACGAGACCAGACTGGAAGCTGGGTCGAGGAATCCGTCACCGCGAACGGGACTTTCGCCAGCGTCGCCTACGTGAACGATGTCGCGCACGTGGCGTATTACAGCAGCAACCCGCAGATGATTCGCCTCGCCGTCGACAACGGCAGCGGCTGGGACATCCACAACATCACCACCGACGGAGTGGTCAACACCTACCGTTTGGACATAGATGTCACCACAGACGACAAATTGCTGATCGCCTACCACCGCGGCACCGACCAAGCGAGTGACGACCTGTGCGACGCACCGCAAGAATGCACGATTCAGGTCGCCGAATGGAACGGCAGTGAGTTCACCTACCACCAGGTGGCCAAACTCCCAACCGACGGGGCGATCCACCCCTCAGTAGACTCCGATGTGGCCGGTCGCATCCACGTCGCCTGGTACAACAACGACATGGACACACTGCAGGTGGCCTCCCCCACACAAACAGGCCATGAGACCCTCACTCTGCTTCCAGATGTCACCTCCGGACTCTACCCGAAGCTGCTCGTAGACGAGAACGGCTGGGAACACATCTGGTACCATACGGTCGCCACCGACGCTGATGAGGTGCATCAGATAGTGCGCCACGCTTGGGAAGCGGACCACGACTTCGTCGAGGACGACGATGACGATTGCCCGAACACCCCCTACGGTGCCGAGGACATCGACTGGTACGGATGCTCATACGAACAGCGTGACGACGACTGGGATTACGTCTCGAATATGGA
>CAXEUS010000077.1:0-1545 GCA_963999385.1 uncultured Candidatus Poseidoniales archaeon
GCAATCTTGAGATTATTCAAACTGAGCGTAGCAGCATCGGGTTCGGTATTGTCGCGCACTGCGAACACGATGAACGCGGAGGCAGTGCTGTCATTGCGAAACAGGGTGAATTTACTACCTTTGGAGGTCAGGTTACCCTCGTCAAGAATGATCGTTCCGTCGTCATCCATCAGCACTACAGTCCACTTGCCTGCTATCTCAGGAGCAGCGATGTCACCTAACGGAGGATTGACCACCAGAAAAGAGACGGACAGCCAAGTGAAGATGTAGAGGAAAGAGGCGCGGAACCAGTTTCCGAAGGTGTAGAGCGACTTGTGTGGCTCAGGAATCAGCACCTTGTGCAACGAAGGCACAATCACAACGAATGCCAATGGAAGGAACCACAGCACATCTCGAGGCCCATCCATCCCAGGCATCATCAGGTAACGTAGTCCGAGACCTACGGAGATTCCCATGATAATCATCAACCACATAGAGAAGGTGTCTGCGGTCTCCTTCTTCACGTGCTCCTGTGGGTCAAACGGCTCCACCCCCAGCTTGCTCCCTGGTCTATTCTTGGCGTCCTTGTCACCTCGCCTACGCTTGCCAGAATCAGCGCGGGCGGCGGCCATCGCAGTGCTCACGTCGACCATGGTCGTCGCTTCGCCCCAGCGCCCACCCCCTATCATGCGTTCGGTACCTGTACTGCTCGTCACTCGTGAGAGTGCCGGGAGCGGGACTCGAACCCGCGACCTTCGGATGTCTCAGACATTGCGAAGGGGCTTCAGCGCTCACTCTGCCAGAAGGCTGCCCTATGAGTCCGACGCGCCACCAACTACGCCACCCCGGCGATAGGTGCGTCCACCCTGCCACCGTCTTTCAACGATTCGGGGTGGAATCCGGCGAACAGTCGACTGCCGAGCATCGGCGCTTTGATGGACCGAAGCGGCACACGGGGCGATATGGTGGCGGCGGACGGTTTACCGCAGGTCGGTTCGAAAGTCCGCCTCAACGCATCGACATGGAACGGCCCGACCGAGGTAGAAGGGGTGCTTCTCTCTCCGAGCGCTGAAGGATGCATCACAGTAAAACTGCTGAACGGCTACAATGTGACCCATCGTCTGGACAACATCACGGAACTTGAGGTCGTGGCGGGCCCTGATTCCGAGTCGTCTGTAGATGAGGGGGAGTTAGTAGAGGATGATGGCCTTCCAGTGGTGTTCATTCTGCACACGGGCGGAACAATTGCCAGCAAGGTGGATTACAGCACCGGCGCGGTTACCGCTCGGTTTGAACCCGAGGAGTTGCTTGCCGCGGTCCCCGAACTCGCACGGCACGCTCGCATCCGCACTCGAAAACTGGGTAACATGTGGTCGGACGACATCAGACCGCAGCACTGGAATCGAATGGCGAGCGCGTGTGCCGAGGCATTTGCTGAAGGAGCCGCGGGGGCAGTCATCACCCATGGCACTGACACGATGCACATCTCTTCCGCAGCAGTCGCGTTCGCATTCTCCGGGGATGGTGGCAAACCTGCAGGAAGAATTGCATTCACCGGATCTCAAA
>CAXEUS010000078.1:0-3996 GCA_963999385.1 uncultured Candidatus Poseidoniales archaeon
CACTCACTGATGGCGAGGAGCACTGAGGGAGGGTCCAAGGTGCAGAAGAGTGACCAGTTCAGCGGCCGTATAGGTCTCATATTCGCGTCCATCGGCGCGGCCATCGGCACGGGCAACATCTGGCGTTTCCCGCGCATGGTGGGGGCCAATGGCGGAGGCACCTTCCTGATTCCTTGGCTGTTCTTCCTATTCGTCTGGTCAATCCCGTTGGTCATCGCCGAGTTTGCGCTCGGCAAGCGCTCGCGCACAGGAACTGTCGGCACTTTCCGCATCTTCGCTGGGCGCCGGTTCGCCTGGATGGGGCTGTGGACTGCGTGGATATCGACGGCGATCGGATTCTACTACGCGGTGGTCGCTGGCTGGTGTGTCAAGTACTTCACGCTTGGAGTGAGCAATGGACTGATGAACGTCGAGACCGTCGATGTGTGGAACGCATTCCTAGAATCACCAGGACAGGTGATGATGTTCCAGTTCATCGTGGTAGGCATCACGGTGCTCGCCATCTGGAAGGGCGCCAAAGCAATCGAGAAGGCGAACTTCTGGATGATGCTCTCGCTGTTCGCGATGCTGTTCGTCACGCTGGCTTTGGCACTCCTCATGGACGCAGAGGACGGCACCTTCGACGGCTTCATCTTCATGTTCAGTGTCGACATGGAGATTCTCGCTGAGCCGGAGACGTGGATAAACGGGCTGTCACAATCAGCATGGTCCTGCTCCGCAGGCATGGGGATGGCAATCACCTATGCTGTCTACATGCGCAAGGACGAGGACACCGCGCTCAACGCCGCCACCATGGGGCTGGCGAACAACAGCATCTCAATCATCGCTGGACTGGCGGTTCTGTCCGCAATCTTCGCGGTGTCCGATGACCCGCTCTCGGTGGTCACCGGCGGCTCCTCGGCAATCACCTTCCTCGCTCTTCCAGAGGTGTTCGCACAGGCTCCCGGAGGAGCAACTGGACGCTGGGTGATGATGACGGCGTTCTTCCTCAGTCTATCGTTCGCCGCCTTTACCAGTATGATCAGCACGGTTGAGTTGTGCGTGCGCAACTTCGTTGACCACGGTATCGAGCGCACCAAGGCAGTTGGGTTCACAGCTGCGGCGATCTTCATTCTGGGAACTCCGAGCACGTTCATCTGGATCCACTTGGATTCCGAAGGGGTGGCTTTCCCCGAGTTCCTAGAAGTTCAGGACCACATCTGGGGCTATGGGCTGATGTTCAGCGGGTTGTTCATCGCATTCAGCATCTGGAAGTATGGCTGGATAAAGTGGCGCGGAATGGTCGAAGAGGGCACTGCCAAGGGTGGAATAGCGGGCTTCTTCAAGCATGGAATGTCCGGATTCCGCGACGACTACATCAACACTGGAGACAACGACATCTGGGTTCCCCGTGCGTGGGATTTCATCATGTATTTCGCATTCCCAATACTGTTCACGGTGCTCATCGTCTCCTACTTTGGAGACCTCATCACCGGCTACGACCCATGGTACATGGCATTCGACCCATTCGACCCACACGGCGCTGGAATAATCCTCGCTTTCTGGGGTTTCATCGGCATATCCTTCGTGCTGTTGAATGATTACGTGCTCACCCGCCGGCCGGTGTTTATCGGCGAAGGTACATGGTGGAAAAATCTGCATCGACGCAGCGAGTGGGAACTGCGCGACTCGCCCCTGTTCCGCAACGTTCCTGAGGGCGCAGAAGCGGATATCTCAGAGCTTCCGGGAGGCGACGACCCGCTGGTGGTTCAGGTTGGAGATGTTCCACCCGGTTGGGAGGACCATTTCGGTGATGTCCTCGACGCTGAACTGACGTAATCGGCCTAGGATGTGAGCGAGCCGTTGAAGGGCAGCCTCCGGCTGGTCGTATCTAGGTGAAGCTGTGGGCTGGCCATTGCACTGGCGTGAAGTGGCGGTACTCGATGCGAACGCGGCGGCGCTCGGCATCGGTGTAAGCGACCTGATGGCAGGGGCGGGACGGGCGCTCGCCGAGCATGTGTGGAGACTAGCCGCAGGTGGGTCCGTGCTCATCATGTGCGGGCCGGGAAACAACGGTGGTGACGGATTTGCCGCCGCTCTAGCCCTCGAGAATATTCTGGCAGATGCTGTAGCGGCGCATCCCGAGGGAAGCAGGCGCGGTGTCCCGGAAATCGAAGTTCGGGTGCTCGCCAGTCACAAGCGGCAGAAGGGCGATGTCTCCCTCTCCTTCCGCGAACGGTGCAGCGATGTCGAGGTGTGGACGAAGGACACCAAGTGGAAGCGACCGAAACTCGTGGTCGACTGCCTACTCGGTGCCGGGGCTGGAGGAAAACCACGCGGTAAGATTGGTGCGATGGTGAATTGGGTGCGCAAGCACAACCCGAAGCAGGTGCTCGCGTGCGATATCCCGACCGGACTTGGCTCCGAACTATGTCTCCCTGCAGATGAGACGGTAACATTCCATTCTACTAAACAGGGGATGGATGATTCTGCTGTGGGCGAGGTCACTGTCGCCCCCTTGCCATGGCCAGCTGAGACGGTAGACTGTGGGCCAGGAGACATTCTGCGCTTCCCCCAATTCGATGATGATGCACACAAGGGGGAGCGAGGTCGCGTGTTGGTCATCGGCGGTGGTCCCTATCATGGCGCACCACTGCTCGCCGGAACCGCAGCAGCACGTTCCGGTTGTGATCTGGTCCACGTCGCCATGCCGCGCGATGCCTTGGAACGCGCAGAATGGCCTTCGCATCTGATTCCGGAGCGTCTGCCCGACGACGAGCGACTCGCCGAGCGCAGTCCCGAATTCATCTCCGAACTGTTGGAGAGTAGCCGAATCGATGCCGCGGTCATCGGCCCGGGTCTAGGTCGGCATGAAGATACTGAGGAGTCTGTGACGCAGATTCTCGCGCTGCTGACCGATGCGGATATTCCGACGGTCATCGATGCGGACGCACTCTATTCACTCCCACCCGGAGCATGGCCGGTCGGCCTGCGTGGGGTTGCGACTCCACACAAACAGGAGTTGAACATCTGGATGTGGAATGAGACACCGCAGTCTGCACTCACTGCCGCTCAGGAGGGATTCTCTGATCCAGAATCGTGTGTCATCATCCGCACAGGAGCAGTCGACCAGTTGCATGGATTTGAGGCTCGACGTTGTGACTGCCGTGGAGGTCATCCACGGATGGCGACGGGAGGCACTGGAGACTTGCTCGCCGGAACCATCGCTGGATTGCTCGCTCAAGGAATGAATCCGTGGCCTGCCGCCCGGCTAGGATGCTATCTCCTACGTAGGGCTGGTGCCTCTGCTGCTGCGGAGCACGGTCCGGGGATGCTCGCCAGCGACGTCCCGATACACATATCGAAGCAGTTGATGCTGTTGCTCGGTGAAATCGGCTGATATTGCGGCAGGGACTTTCAAGCCGATGTCGTGGTTGGGCTGACCATGGTGGAGCTGCGAGTGATAGTCGGCTGGGGTGTTGTCCTCGGCCTGCTCAGCCTACCGTTTCTCTACTCCTTCTGGAAGAGTTGGGACCGACCGTCGCGCGCTGCTCTCGATGAACAGGATCGCCGAATCGAGGAGCGTGATACCCGAGACGCGTTCATACGTGAGGAGGTGAAGCAGCGTGAACAGGAACACCTGATGGCGCTGGCTGAAATCCGTGAACGACGTAGTTTCGCCTACGATACGCCAACCAAAGAAGGCATCAAAGATGTCTTCTCAGTTCTCGCTGGTGAGAAGGTGCGCAAGACCGAGCATGAACTGACGATTGAGCAGATTGCAGAACTCGAAACCATCCCCGATAGCGTTGCGGTGCCGAATATCGAGGCAGATGAATCTCCGGAAGATGTACTCTCCAAGGATGTCAGGATAGCTCCCGTAACACTAGAGATCGAACTACCCTCTGATGTTACACGCACGCATCAACAGCAGGACTCATGGGTAGCAGACGCTGAGTTCGACTGGCCGGAGTGGGAGTGATAGGATGGAAAAGAAGCGGCGTATCACTCGTAAGA
>CAXEUS010000079.1:0-3844 GCA_963999385.1 uncultured Candidatus Poseidoniales archaeon
CCTTCAGGCGGCCGACCATGCGCGGTTCGTGGCGCTGGTGCGACAGGTTCGCCTCCTCGACTCGGTCACTGTCCATCAGATGGACGCGGACACCGCCGAGACGTTCTGCGAGCGCACCTGCAGTCAACGCCGGTACGAGTTCGTCGATCAGTTGGCTGCCGATGCCTCCGGTGCCAACAATCAGTATGTTCTTCATTTCTTGATTCATTTTTCATTCTCCTTTATTCGGCCATTGCCCATATTCCAAGGGCTCCGTTACTCCCATTGAGTTCATGACCCAATATGAACGTGGGATTCCAATTGATGTGTGATTACCAGATATCTCATCCCCATATGCATTATATCCAGCCCTCTGTGGGCGAGACGCGCGTGAGTGGGTATGTGTGTACGCGAGTGAGTGTGATGGCGCGTGACGATTCTCAAACAGATTTCCAATTTTCTAGATGAAGAGGGGTTCTCGATTGAGCCAGTCGAGGGACAGGATGTGCTGCGAACGCTCGTCGGTGGTGATAATGGAATCTGGACGCTTCTCGTTGTGATTAGGGAGGAGACTCATCAGGCCATCTTCTACAGCCACATCGAATCACGCACCACCCCCGAACACCGAAGAGGAGAGATGTGTGAGTATCTAAATCGAATCAACTACCGGACAGTATACGGTTCATTCGAGATGGACATGCAGGATGGAGAGACCAGCTTCCGCACAGCACTGGACTTGGAAGGTGTGGAGTTGAACGGGAACATGATCCGCAATGCGCTCTACACCAACTTGGCGACGATGGACCGCTATCACGAATCATTGCTGAAGATGATGGAGGATGATTCACCATCTGCTGCAGAACTTGCTGCTGAGCCAGCAAAACAAACGCAGTGAACAAACTCACCGCTGGGGTCAAGTGCGATTGAGGCGGAGCGTGTCCGAGAGCCATGTCCGGATATGCGGTGGAGTTCGCTGATGTACAGGCTGCTGCAGGTCGCTTGGCTGGTATGGCACTGCGCACGCCGGTGCTGACCTCACCGATGCTCGACGAGGCTGCTGGCTGCAGTCTGTTCCTGAAATGTGAGCATATGCAGCGCGTTGGGGCGTTCAAGTTCCGCGGTGCATGGAATGCCATCTCCTCACTCACCGACGAAGAGGCTACGCGAGGGGTATGCACCCACAGCAGCGGAAATCACGCACAGGCGGTGGCTCTGGCAGCCAAGGAACGAGGTATCCCCGCGTGGGTGGTGATGCCTGAGAACGCTGCGAAGATCAAGTATGACGCTGTTGTCAGTCACGGAGCAGAGGTGTTAGTTTGCGAACCTACTCTCGAAGCGCGTGAGACCACCGCTGCAGAAGTCATCGAGCGCACAGGGGCGACCTTCGTGCACCCTTACGACAATGCCAAGGTGATTGCTGGGCAGGCGACCGCTGCTCTGGAATTGGTCGATGAGGTGGGTGAGTTGGATGCTATCATCGCCCCAGTGGGCGGCGGTGGGCTGCTGGCCGGATCGTGCATCAGTGGGCGAGGCATGCTGCCTGACGTGCGCATGTTCGCAGCTGAACCACAGGGAGCAGACGACGCGGCTCGCTCGTTGGCAGCGGGTCACATCATCCCACAGACAGGCCCGGACACCATCTGCGATGGTTTGCTTACCAGCTTGGGGGAATTGCCCTGGCCGATTCTACGCGACCATCTGGAAACGGTCATCACAGTATCTGATGAGGAGGTAATCTCTGCGATGAGTCTACTGAACGAGAGTACGGGCAACATCGTTGAGCCGAGCGGCGCGGTTTCTCTAGCGGCTGTACTCAATGAGCGCTTCAGGGCACTTGCAGGCATAGAACGGGTGGGTGTGATCATATCTGGAGGTAACATCGCTCCCGAGGACCTTCCCTTCTGAGGTGTAAACATGCGCGACGAGCCTGTGGAAGTATGGCTCAATCGGATGTTGACGGACAGTATCGACCTGCGCGCGCCATCCAAGGACGTTGCACGAGAAGCGGGGCGCTTGGACAAAGTGGCAAAGGTGACTCTACTCGAGTACGGTGCTCCCGTCGGACATCTGGAACTGGAACGTCGGGGGGGTGCTATCGAGTTCTGTACGGTGATCGTCGACCCCGGTCACCGCGGCAGGGGCTTGTCGCACGAACTGGTCCGTCAAGGAGTCGAGCGGGGAGATAGAGACCCGATAGTCGCAGGACTGGCGCTCGATGACGTCGATGTGGACAGAGGTGTTCTGCTGTTCTCATTCACGCGCAGCGCTGCGCTCGCCGCCACGCTGGTGGCCGCGGGATTCAAACTACGCACACCGAGGCGAAGATGGAGTACGTTCTGGCTCATCCCCACCAGCATCTACAACCTACCATTCCTGGTGCGCGTGGCAATCGTGGTTGACCGTATCAAGCGCAATGTACCGATGTTGCTTCGCGACAGAAAGCGATTCTGGCATCAGAAGAGAAATCTCGGTGACTACCATCTGTTCACTCTCTGGTCACCTGACGCACGTGCGCCCGCACATGCACTGAGCGATGACTTCAGCGAACGCATCGACGCGCTGGGAATGGACATGGTGCGTGTGACTGAAGAGAGTTTCAGCAACGATAACGCGAGCGAGGAAGATGTACGTGCTTGGGACGAATCAGAGTGAGAGGGGGAGCACGGGCCGGGATTTGAACCCGGGTAACAGGATTTGCAATCCCGCACATGGCCAGGCTTTGTTACCCGTGCATGGGTGAAGCGCCGAGACAAGCCCACTATTTCAAGCCAAGTGAATCGGGTGGCGAAGCCGGATTCAGAAGGGTGTAGCGTAGCGGTCGCACTCCTCTGAGATTCTCAGCAGCTGGTTGTACTTCGCCACTCTATCGGAGCGGGCGGGCGCACCGGTCTTGATCTGTCCAGCGTTGGTACCGACCGCGAAGTCGGCGATGGTGATATCTTCTGTCTCACCAGAACGATGAGAAATGACGGTAGTGAAGGAGGCGGCGCGGGCGGAAGCCATGGTGTCGAGCGTTTCTGTGACAGTGCCTATCTGGTTGAGTTTGATGAGGATGGAGTTGGATGAGCCTTCGCTGATTCCACGCTCAAGCCGTGTGCGCTGGGTGACATAGATGTCGTCGCCGACTATCTGCACCCGCTTTCCGCATTGCTCGGTGAATCGTTGCCACGCCGGCCAGTCATCCTCGGCGAAGGCGTCCTCCATCGAGATGATTGGGTATTCGTCGAGCCAGCCACTGTATATCTCGCACAACTGATCGGATGTCAAGTCGTTCCCATCGAAATGGTAGTGTTCCCCACGCTGGAACTCAGTTGCGGCGGCATCGAGGGCAATGCCCACCTGTTCGCTTGAGTACCCCGCTGCTTCGATGGCGCGAACCACGTAGCGCAGTCCGTCCTCGTTGCTCGGCAGATTCGGTGCGAAGCCTCCCTCATCTCCCAATCCACCGAGTAAGCCGTCTCGCTTGAGTTCGGCCTTGAGTGCGTGATAACACTCTACTCCAGCGCGCAGCGCGGTGGGATAGTCATCGAATCCATGTGGAACGACCATGAATTCCTGCACGTCGACGTTGCTGGCGGCGTGTGCGCCTCCATTGAGGATGTTCATCTGCGGGACTGGAATACTAGTCTGACCGCCCCCAGCAATGTGCTTCCATAGAGGTTGGTCGGCTTGCGCTGCTGCCGCATGCAGACAGGCGAGCGATGCGCCGAGCATCGCATTGGCTCCAAGACTGGACTTATTCGCAGTTCCGTCAAGTTCAAGCAGAATCTGATCTATCTGCTGCTGGTCAGTCACTGACCTGCCGATGAGTGCGTCGCGAATCTGAGTGTTGACGTTGGAGACCGCACCTAGAACTCCCTTGCCG
>CAXEUS010000080.1:0-1913 GCA_963999385.1 uncultured Candidatus Poseidoniales archaeon
AAGGGTGCATACATCCTGGGTGCATATGGCGCAGTGCTGACCGCTTCACTGGCTGTCGCCTGGTTCGAACTAGGTGACACCTATCTGACCTGGTTGGCATACATCGGTATGCCACTCGCCCTGCTAACAGGAGTCTACACCGCCTGGCTGCTCAATCAAGCTGTGGCTCGTGAAGCATGGACATCCAAGTGGCTGGCACCGCAGTTCGCCGCCGAGACCGTCCTCGCCGGTGTCTGCGTTCTCGTGTTGCTCTCAGAGAAGATGCTGGTGTGGGTCATCGTTGCAGTCGTCGCTTTGGCGGTACTCGCCGCTCACCAGCGGCGCACCATCAGGGAGCCGCAGTTGGTGCCATTGAGTTGAGGTGAGCTGATGGGGAATAAATCGCTGATTGAACGCATCTCCGAGGCGCTGCGCCTCATCCCGAAGATTCCTGAACGCCCGTGGTCGTCCGGGGCGGACTCAACTCTGCGCCGCTATCCCGACCCGGACGACTGGCACGATCACGTGGAACTCGATGCGAACGCGTGGCCACAGCAGGTCGAGCGGCGTTACTCGCTGGTGCCGACGACCTGTTTCAACTGCGAATCAGCCTGTGGTCTGCTTGCATACATCGACAAGGAGACCGGCGATGTGAGTAAGTTCGAGGGCAACCCGCACCACCCCGGTAGTCGAGGTAGGAACTGTGCGAAAGGTCCGGCGACCATCAACCAGATCAACGACACCGAACGCCTCCTCCACCCACTTAGGAGGTCAGGGCCACGCGGCAGCGGAGAGTGGGAGCAGATTACCTGGGATGAGGCACTGGACGATATCGCCAGAAAGATTCGTGCAAGTCTGTCCACCGGAGCGCGTGACCGGGTCACCTACCACGTCGGCCGACCGGGAAATGAGGGATACACCGAGCGCGTGCTCAAAGCATGGGGAGTGGACGGCCATAACTCGCACACCAACATCTGCTCATCGGGAGCGCGCCTCGGCTACTCCATGTGGCACAAGTTCGACCGACCGAGCCCCGATCACGCCAACGCCAAAGTCATACTTCTGACGAGTTCCCACCTTGAGACTGGGCACTACTTCAATCCGCATGCGCAACGAATCATGGAGGGGATGATGGATGGCGCCGAACTGATTGTCATAGACCCCCGATTGTCGAACACCGCTTCCCTCGCCGACCACTGGCTTCCTACATGGCCAGGCTCCGAGACGGCCTTGTTCCTCTGCTGGGCGCACATGATTCTCGAACAGGGCAAATACGACCGCGAATTCATGGAGAACTGGGTCAACTGGGACGCTTGGCTTGCTGCAGAGCACGCAGACGAGCCGCAGACTTTCTCCCGCTTCATCGAGTTGCTAAAGGAGGAATACGCGGAATACACACCAGAGTTCGCCGCCGCTGAGTGCCAGATTCCTGTCGAGCAGGTCATCGCTGCCGGCAATGCCGTGGCCAATGCTGGCAGTCGTCTTTCGACACATGTGTGGAGGGCGGCGGCGATTGGAAACCTCGGCGGCTGGCAGGTGGCGCGAGCGCTGCATTTCCTCAACGTCCTGACCGGAAGTGTGGGCACCGAAGGAGGGACTGCGCCCAACGCATGGGCGAAATATGCTCCGACGCTGTTCGACGTCCCGCCCGATCCCGACGGCTGGAACGAGCTGCATTTCCCCCCAGAATACACCCTCAGTCACTACGAGATGAGCCAGATTCTGCCGCACCTCATCAAGGATGGTCGTGGGTCCCTCGATGTCTACTTCACGCGGGTGTTCAACCCAGTCTGGACCTATCCTGACGGATTCTCGTGGATTGAGATGCTCTCCAACGAGGATTCGATTGGCTGCCACATCGCCCTCACTCCGACTTGGAACGAGACTGCCTTCTTCGCCGACTACGTACTACCGATGGGCCACGCCTCAGAGCA
>CAXEUS010000081.1:0-1902 GCA_963999385.1 uncultured Candidatus Poseidoniales archaeon
TCAATTCACAAATCAGTATTGTGATTCAATTTTCGTTGCAGATCGGTGTCTCGTCTAGATGGAAGAACAGGTTGACCACCCACCACGAGATGAGGTCGAACGACTCGCACAGGTTCTGCTGGCCGGTGCCGTTGTCGTTCTCCATCCAGTCGAGCATCTCGTCGAGCGTGTCGCACGGTGCATGGTAGCAGTCGTAGCCGCCGGTAATCGCCCCGAAATCCATCGAGACGACATCTAGTCGCTCGGCGAAGCGGACGTAGTCGCTCCTACCCCTCTGCGACTCATGCACGGAGATGGTGTTCGGATGCGTGTGGTCGTGGTCCTTCATCGCCGCGTATCCTTCTGAAAAGTAGAGATCGCGGCCGTTCCTCATGGTCTCGGCGATGTCGTTGTTGTTGCTCCCCAGCCACTCAGTCATGTGAATGAACTCCCACTGCTCGCCCAATTCATCGTCGGTATCGGGTATGACATCGACTACCAGAGTGTAGTCACCAGGGAAGTTGACTCCCGCACTGTCGATGTTCAGGTAGTTGGTGATGTTGACGTCGCTCGGGATGTTGTCAATCCATCTGTCAACCCCAGCGTAGCCGTTCTCCTCGTTGGACCAGAAGCAGACCGCCATGGTCCTTCGATGGTCGAATTGCGCCAATCCGCGGGCCGCCTCGAGCATCATCGCCACTCCCGCACTGTTGTCGTGCGCTCCGATGTGCGTTCCTCCACCGGGACCACTGCCAATCTCAGCGATGTCCAGATGCGCCCCCAGCACCAACCACTCGTTGGGGAATACGGTACCCTCCTTGTAGCCGCAGACGTTCGCTGCGAACGGAGAAGGTGACCCTTCGTAGCGATGAATCTGAGCATCCAGACCCATCGATGCGAACTCAGTTCTGAGGAATCCAAGCGCTCTCTCATATGCCGGGTCACGCCAAATCAGCGGCCCCCAGCGCCCGTTGTAGCCCGAATTCTCGTCAGTGAACATCTCCATCCACTCGAATACGGAATAGCCGTCGACCAATCCAGTGCTATGGTTTGCTCCATCCTCTGGCGATAGGCCTGAGCGAGGGTTGCGGAACACAGGATGCTCGACATAGGAGTAGGCCGCGCCAAACTCGGACGAGTTGAGCCACTCTGTCCAACTCTGGTTGGTCGCCCGCAGCGGCCAGTCCTCCCGGCCTGTATCACCTACGAGGAAATGTGCGAACTCGAGATTGGAGGGTGCGAGCATCTGGACAGATTGGGTACCCTTGGACTCGAAATTGAGCGTGGTTCCGTTGGTTACCAATCCCGACTCGGCATCGAGAATGAAGTACGGGATGTGCACGCTCATTGCCATTCTAGCGCTGAATTCCACCGACTGAAACTGGGCGCCTGAGAGAACCTCTGGCGATATCACGAGGTCGGATGCAGATGGTTCCAATTCATCTTGAGCCATGCATCCTGACAGAGCAGGAAGCAGCAGAAGAACCGCCAGATAGACTGACAGATGTCCCCGCATCGCCCTTGACACATCTCTTGGAGAGTATGATTCTGACGGGCCACAACCGTATTGGGATGCTCTGCATCCCACGCCTCATGCGCAGGCGAGTGGCAGTGCTGCTGGTGCCGCTGATGATGGCGGCCAGCCTGTCGGGTTGCTTCGGGGGAGATGAAGGGCCCGCACCACCAGCGGAAAACCCGTTTGACTTCGAGCAGCCGCTGGCTAACACTACCTGGTATCACTATGCCAACGCCACCAACGCGCTGAACACAAGCCACATGCTGAACGGCACATCCATCCTAGTCGGCAACAACACCCCGTTCTTCGCCATCGGAACTTACTACGGAATCGGGATGTCTACCTTCGAGCCGACCATCGGCGCCACTTCTGATGGGAATCTGTACATGACCAGCTGGGGCAACGGA
>CAXEUS010000082.1:0-3456 GCA_963999385.1 uncultured Candidatus Poseidoniales archaeon
ATCGATTACGACCAGAACAACAGCGAGGATGGATACACCGCAGGCAAGCATTGGTACCTCTACGCTGGCGCACTCCGAGAACCTCAGGAGAATGACACATGGGAGTTCAGCATCGCTGACATGACTCCGTTGCACACAATCACCGACTACGAGGAGAGCGAGGGCGATGTGCACGCGCTGCACGACTTCTTTGAGACGGTTCTCTCTCCTGATGGCGACTGGATTGGAATCGCCTACCAGCAGAACGTGGGGCAGCATCCGTTCGAGGAGAACGAGGAGCAGCGCTACATCAAGTTCGTCCGCGGCGACGTGATTGCTTGAGGTGAATCGATTGGATATCATCGACGCTGACATCCGTAACGCCGAGACGCTGCCCTCAAGATTCTACACCGATGCGACGACTTTCGCTGAGGTAATCTCGGGATTCTCACGCTCGTGGCATTTCGCCGCCCACGGGGACCAACTCTCGTCGCAGAATGTGATTCCACTTCCGCACATTGAAGGAATGGTGCGCGAACCGATGCTGCTCACCAAGGAAGATGAAATTCGCTGTATCTCCAACGTCTGTACACATAGGGGGATGGTGATTGCCAACGAGCCGTGCTCCGCCGGTGTGCTGGTGTGCCCGTATCACGGTCGCTCATTCTCACTGGACGGCTGCTTTCGACACATGCCTGAATTCGAGCAGGTGAAGGATTTCCCAACTCCCGCAGACAATCTACGACAATTCCCGCTAGAGTCGTGGAAGGGTCTGCTGTTCACGACCATCGAAGGTGACGATTTCGAGCGCTGGATAGCTCCGCTGGAAGAGAGACTAGGTTGGCTTCCTGTGGACAGTTTTTGCCATGACCCATCACGCCACCGAGAATACAAGATTGAAGCGAACTGGGCGCTGTATGTTGACAATTACCTGGAAGGCTTCCATATCCCCTATGTCCATGGTGATCTGCATGGTGTACTCGATTACGACGGCTATCGGACCGAACTGTTCGACGGCGGTGTGCTGCAGATTGGTATGGCGCGTGAAGGTGAGCCATGCTTCGACCTCCCAGAGAGTTCACCGGACCACGGAGAACGTGTGGCAGCCTACTACTACTGGTTCCATCCCGGGCTAATGCTCAACTTCTACCCCTGGGGATTGTCGGTGAATCTGATTGTGCCACTGTCTGTGAATCGCACCGCCATAATCTACCATGGGTTCGTAGGCGACGAATCACTTCTGGGCATGGGTGCGGGTGGAGATCTCGACAAGGTGGAGGATGAGGACCAGTTCGTGGTCGAAGCGACCCAGCGAGGTGTAGCCTCGCGGGCGTACGAGCGCGGGCGCTACTCCCCGACCCGCGAGACGGGCGTGCATCACTTCCATCGCCTGTTGACACGCAGTTGAGCAGTAGATTTCTCTGGGCGCACTCGCTATGAGTGAAGCCCCGACTCGCCGACCCGATGTGCCCCCCACTGAACGACCGCGTCGACCTGCGCAGTGACACAGTCACGCAGCCGTCCGCAGCGATGCGCGACGCCATCGCCGATGCACCTGTGGGCGACGATGTGCTCGGTGACGACCCTACGGTCCAGATGCTACAGGAGCGTCTGGCTGCCATGCTCGGTAAGGATGCGGCGCTGTTCGTGCCATCTGGCACGATGGCGAACGCGGTGTCGGTGCGTACGCACACCACGCCTGGTGATGAGATAGTCACAGAGGGAACAAGTCACGTCTACCTCTACGAAGGCGGCGGATATGCGGCCTTGTCCGGATGTTCGGTGGCTTTGGTGGAGGCGGAGAGAGGAATCATGGCCCCCGAAGATGTTGCCTCGGCGATTCGCAAGTCGAAGGGAAGCATGTCGCATTTTCCTGACTGCAGCCTAGTGTGCATCGAGAACACCTCCAATCGAGGAGGTGGAGCCTGTTACCCGCAGGAATCGATTGACGCTATCTGTGAGTTGGCGCACTCGTCTGGATGCTCAGTGCACATGGATGGTGCCCGACTGTTCAACGCCGTAGTGGCCACTGGAATCGACGCTGCTCGAATGGTTCAGGACTGCGATTCAATCTCCATCTGTCTCTCCAAGGGATTGGGCGCTCCAGTAGGCTCGCTGGTGGCTGGTGATGCCGACTTCATCGAGCAGGCGCACCGCTGGCGGAAACTGTTCGGTGGAGGCATGCGTCAAGCAGGAATCTTGGCGGCAGCCGGTCTGTACGCTCTGGAACACAACATCGAACGGTTGGGAGAGGACCACGCACGGGCACGCAGACTAGCCGAGGCGATTGACACGATGGAAGGATTCTCCGTAGACCTCGATGCGGTACAGACGAACATGTGCTACATCGAGTTGACCGATGGGCGAACTGGACCGGGGATGGTGGCTGCACTGGCGGAGCGGGGTGTCGACCTGCTCGATCTGGGGCCAACCTTGTTGCGAGCAGTAACTCATCTGCATGTCGACGATGATGACATCGAACACGCAATTACAGCCTTCGCGGACCTGTGAACGGGCGCGTGCCCCCTCTCGGCGATTGAAATAGGGTCAGTTTCACTCTCTTAGACATGGAGAGCGCGTGTATACACTGCGGAGAATCCACTGAGGATGAGACATGTCTTCGTTGCTCCACGCTACTTCCGTACATCATCGGCAATCACGAATCACTTCGTCCAGATCCCGTTACCAGTGAGGCGATGAACGCCGCGTTGGAGCCAGCCCGCGATGATTCTGCAGCCGAACGATGGCAGGCTCTGCTCGATGTTCTTGTGTTCAAACAGGATGCCAAGGTGCTTGAGAAGGCTGACCAACAGAAGGATTGGGACGGATACTCCCGTACCCTCTGGATCGCCGCTAGACAATGGCACTACAATCGAGAGCGTCAACTGTGGAATGAGAATCCACCAAAATTTCCAAGCGAGTTCGAGACTCCCTCGGGTGGTCGATTATCGAAGGAGCGTTGGGGTTGGACGCTCGATGGCGAGCGACTTCCAGGCCCAATCCCTATGGCTGACCTAGCGGACATGCTAGGCTCAGAGGATGCGTCAGTAATCCCTGAGTTCAACGATTGGGATGAGATGCTCAGAGCACTTGCCGCCTGCTGCTGGAGAATCGATGAGGAGCCAACACCATCGTGGGTGTCCAGCCGAAATGAACCTCTGGTCCCACTAGCTGAACCCCTGCCTCATGATTTCGATGACGAGGGAGTGCCGCTGTTCGAGAATCTTCACCACCACGGATACCATCCATTCTGGCACTGGGCTGAGTCAGTGAGTGAACAGGATGTACAGTCACAACTGATGAAATGTAAGATACCTCGGAAGATATGGGAAGGACTGTCCTACAGTCTGAGAGGTGTCACGGCTGCATGGATAAATGCAATCCACTATGGCTGGCCCAAATTGCACAACCAGTTGAGTTGCCCCACTATGTTGGTCAGAGATGACCGTCTGTTCCTGCTTGTACGGTCTTCCACCG
>CAXEUS010000083.1:0-18779 GCA_963999385.1 uncultured Candidatus Poseidoniales archaeon
TCTGCCTGAGTTGCCTTTCGGCCTGAACTCCTTCGGTAGACAATTCCTCTTCGGCTTCCTAATCTCCGGCGGGCTCGGTTTCGCGCTCGGCGTGGGTGGCAGCGTATTCATGCTGCTGACGCTATTCTTCGGATGGCTAGTCGTACAGGTCTTCGCATGGATACTGGGACTAGTCAGCCCGAACATCCACACAGCCCGACTCCACCTCGTCGAGTGGATGAAGCAGTTCTACGAGGCTGTAGGTGAGGCGTTCGAACCGTTCGGATTCACCGCAGCTGCGGTGGAGGTAGAGTGATCAGATATCAGATTCCAGTGCAATGCATAGGAAAAAATGGAGGAATGAAAAAATGAGAGAAATGAAATTGGTGCGAATGGGCATACGTCTACTGCTCGTTCTGAGCGGTGTAACCCTGCTTGCTGGCGTTGTCAGCGCAGCGTTGTCAGATGCTGAGCTAGCGGAGAAGGACACCATGGCCAAACTAGGTGCGGGAATCGCGCTGGGTGGTTGTGGAATCGGAACTGGACTCGGTCAAGGACAGATCGGCGCAGCCGCCGTTGGCTGGGTTGCCGAGGATGGTTCGAAGATTGGGCTTGCCCTGATGTTCACCGTGCTGCCTGAGACCATCCTGATGTTCGGATTCATCGGGATGTTCCTGCTCTGAGCGAATCGGATTGAACGACGAAAGAAAATAGGGAGGAACATTGAGATGACGTTGGACGCGCTAGCCAAAGAAATCGCTTCGGAGGCGAGGAAGGAGGCGAAAGCCATCACCGATGCCGCCAAGGCGGAAGCGAAAGAGACCCTGAGCGAAGCGAAGGCCGAGGCTCAGACGAACCGCGATGGGGTGGTTGCCAAAGCTGAGCGTGAATGTGCACAGAATCGCACTGAAACGGTTGCATCAGCACGACAGGCGAACCAGAAACAGATGCTCATCGCACGCCGAGAAGAATTGGACGCCACTCGAAAAGACGTTGGTGAGATGGTCGGCTCTGCTCGAATGAAGGGCCGCTCTGATCTGTTGAAAGCACTCGTGAAAGAAGCGAAGGGCGAAGCGGACTCCAGCATGGTGCTGCGACCCGTAACGCTTGACCGCTCTGCACTGCAGAAGATGGGAGGCAACTTCGACATCGGAGATGATGTCGATGGCCTCGGCGGATTCGTGTTGGAGTCGGCGGACGGCTCAGTCGTTCTCGACTACCGTTTCGACGGCCGTCTGGACGAAGCGTGGGCGACGGCGTTGCCTGCGGTGAACGCAGCATTGTTCGGAGACGAGTGAGCAAGGAGGGAGTTGAATGGCAACAGTAGCAACCGGACAGGCGAATTGGGCTAATGCATCGGCGCGCGGCAAGTCGCGCAAGGCACAGCTCATCGATGCCACTCGGATGCGCCAACTGTTGCAACAGGCTCCCGACGTCATGGCTGCGAGCATTGCTGATATGGGATACCGGGCAGAACTGGACCTCTATGCTGACAAGTTAACTGGCATAGATCTGGTCGAGGCTGCCCTCAATCACAACATGGACAACGACCTGCAGCAGGTTCTCGGATTCTGCCAGGGCCAACTGAAGAATCTGGTGTCCATCTACGTCGACCGCTTCACCTACCAGAAGGTGAAAACCGCGCTTCGGGCGATACGCAGCGGAGTATCCTACGAGCATGTATCTGAACAGGTACTGCCAGCAGAGAACGATGCCAACCAACAATGGCTGGATCTTGTCAGGGATTCTGATACTCTTCAGGAGGCCGCCACGGCCCTCGAAGGAACGCAGTTCGGAAAGGCGCTGTCTAGTATCGATACAGACGACGAACTGGTCGCATACGAGGACGCTCTCGACCGGCACTATTACTCGTCAGCGTCCAAGAAACTGCGCGAAGGCACGACGCGACATCCGATGTTGCTGCGCTACCTGCGCACTGAGATTGACCACCGCAACGTCATCAACATGTTCCGAGCCCTAAGGCAGGGACTCTCCTCAGAGGAGCGAGCGGAGTTGACATTGCCCGGTGGCAAGGCGATCACCGCCACCTTCCTGCGACAAGCAGCGGAGGCGGACAACGAAGAGGCGCTGCTGGAAATACTGCGGCGGGCTCCAGGATTCGACGACGACGGTTTCGACGACGCATTGGCGAAGTCGAAAGAGAGGGGGACTCTAGACCCGATTGTCAACGTACTCACAACCCAGAGACTCAACCTGCTGAATCGGATGAACATGCTCAATCCGCTCTCGGCATTCCCATTGATTCACTACATCGAGCGTAAGGTGCTCGAAGTTACCAACCTGCGTCTAATCGTGCGCGGAAAGGCCGCTGGCCTGGAAGACGACGTAATCGAGGCGCACATAATGTTCTGATGGAGGTATGAAGCATGGATATCGCAGTAGTCGGAACACCGGAATTCACCCTTGGATTCCAACTTGCAGGCATCACCCGCATTCTCAATCCTCCAAACGACGAAGAGTTGCAGCGCGACATGAGAGAGCTGCTCAATGACAAGGAGGTCGGAATCGTCGTCGTCGATTCAGGAGACCTCCTGAAACTGCCCGAGAGGCTTCGCATCCAACTCTCGGACAGTATCTCGCCGACATTCCTGGGTATCGGAACCACCGAAGACACAACACTTCGGGAATCGATTCGCAAGGCTATCGGCGTGGACCTATGGAAGTGAACCCAGAACGAAAGGAAGTGAAAAAATGAGTGACAAAGGACAGATCTATCGAATATCGGGACCAGTCGTGACAGCCACCGGAATCGACGCGCGCATGTATGACATGTGCCGCGTCGGCGATGAAGGGCTGATGGGCGAGGTCATTGAACTGCACGGAGACAAGGCGGTCATCCAAGTCTACGAGGACACATCGGGCATCAGGCCAGGTGAACCTGTGATCAACACAGGGGACACCCTGTCGGTGCAGTTGGGCCCCGGTCTGCTGAAGCAGATCTATGACGGAATCCAGCGTCCGTTGTCAACCCTGGAGGAGAAGATGGGTGTGTTCATCACCCGCGGCGTCGATGCTGACGGGCTGGACATGAAGAAGAAATGGCAGTTCGATGCGACTGTCAAGAAGGGGGATGAGGTAACTGGCGGCCAAGCCATCGGCACCGTCCAAGAGACTGAGACGATTCTGCACAAGGTCATGGTACCGCCCGGCAAAGGAGGCACCGTGGAGTCGATTAGTTCAGGTGAATACAACATCACTGAGACGGTCTGCACCCTCTCCGACGGCAGCGAACTGGCGATGATGCAGCGCTGGCCTGTGCGCTCACCCAGACCCTACGTCCGCAAGCACGCGCCCGACGTACCTCTGGTCACCGGCCAGAGGATTCTCGACTTCCTGTTCCCGCTCGCCAAAGGTGGTACCGCCGGTATTCCTGGTCCATTCGGGAGTGGCAAGACGGTCGCCCAACAGGCACTCGCCAAGTGGTCGGACGCGCAAATCGTGGTCTACATCGGCTGTGGAGAACGGGGTAACGAGATGACCGAGGTGCTCACCGAGTTCCCCGAACTCATCGACCCGAACACCGGCAAGCCGCTGATGAACCGCACCTGCATGATCGCCAACACGTCGAACATGCCTGTGGCTGCTCGTGAGGCTTCGGTCTACACCGGCGTCACCATCGCCGAATATTTCCGCGACATGGGATACGATGTGGCGCTGATGGCCGACTCGACTTCTCGCTGGGCTGAGGCAATGCGCGAGATATCCAGCCGGCTCGAGGAGATGCCCGGTGAGGAAGGTTACCCAGCGTATCTCTCCAGCAGACTTGCTGAGTTCTACGAGCGCTCTGGGCGTGTCGAGACGCTCAATGGCGAGGACGGTTCGATCTCGATCATCGGTGCTGTGTCTCCGCCTGGCGGTGACATCTCTGAGCCGGTCAGCCAGGGAACTCTGCGCATCGTCAAGGTCTACTGGGGTCTGGATGCTGGCCTTGCTCGCCAGCGCCACTTCCCGTCGATTAACTGGCTGCAGTCCTACTCGCTTTACCCGCAGTCACTGGACCCGTGGTACCGCGAGAACATCGCCTCGGACTTCCCTGAGGTGCGTGTCGAGATCAGCAGCCTGCTGCAGGTCGAGGCGGAACTGCAGGAGATTGTACAACTGGTAGGTTCAGACGCACTGCCAGTCGATCAGCAACTGACGCTCGAGGTGGCGCGCATGATTCGCGAATACTTCCTGCAGCAGAACGCCTTCCATCCGGTGGATACCTACTCCACCCTCAAGTTGCAATACGCCATGACCAAGGCGATTCTCACCTTCCAGGAGGAGTCGAAGAAGGCGATCGCGGCTGGAGCAGTGCTCGGGGACGTGGTCAACGTTCCCGCACGCACCACCCTGATGCGCGGGAGGCTTGAGGAGGGCTACTCGGAGAAGTTGGAGGAACTCGTGGCAGATATGTGCAGCGAGATTCAAGCAGCGGCGGAGGCCAACTAGGAGGGATTTAGATGAGTGCAAAAGAATACCGAACAATAACCGACGTGAAGGGGCCTCTGGTCTTCCTCACAGATACCGAACCTGTAGCCTTCGGAGAGATTGTCAGCCTGAGAATGGCGGATGGTAGCACGAAGAACGGGCAGGTTCTGGACACCAGCGACGACATGGTCGCAGTACAGGTGTTCGAAGGGACTGCCGGAATCAACCTACAGACCGGGGTGAAGTTCCTAGGAGACGTGTTCCGCCTGCCGGTGAGCAAAGGTTTGGTCGGACGTATCCTGTCCGGCTCGGGCAAGCCGCGCGACGACGGACCGGAGATTGTTCCTGAGGATAACGCTGACATCATCGGTGCGGCGATCAACCCCTACAGCCGCGAGATGCCAGAGGAGTTCATCCAGACGGGAATCTCGGCCATCGACTGCTGCACCACGCTGGTGCGCGGCCAGAAATTGCCGATTTTCTCGGCCTCCGGCCTGCCGCACAATGACATCGCGCTGCAGATTGCTCGTCAAGCGAAGATTATCTCCTCCGACGAGCAGTTCATCGTCGTGTTCTGCGCCATGGGCATCACCGCCGAGGAGTACAACTTCTTCGTGCACGATCTGGAGCGCACCGGTGCTCTGGAGAACGCGGTGCTGTTCGTGAATCTGGCTGACGACCCGGCGGTCGAGCGGCTGATTACGCCTCGTCTGGCATTGACCGCCGCCGAATACCTGGCATTCGAGCACGACTACCACGTGCTCGTCATCTACACTGACATGACCAACTACTGCGAATCGCTGAGGCAGATTGGAGCCGCCCGTGAGGAGGTTCCTGGACGACGTGGATATCCCGGTTACATGTACACCGATTTGGCGATGATGTACGAGCGTGCCGGCATGGTGAAGGGCAAGAAGGGGTCGATTACCCAGTTCCCTATTCTCACGATGCCCGGTGACGACATCACCCACCCAATTCCTGACCTTTCAGGATACATCACTGAGGGACAGGTGGTCATTTCGCGTGAGTTGCACCAGAAGGGAATCTACCCACCGATTAACGTGCTTCCATCACTTTCCCGGCTGATGAACGCCGGAATCGGCGAAGGAAAGACTCGCGAGGACCACAAGTCGGTTTCCGACCAGCTTTACGCGGCATACGCCCAAGGGCGTGAACTGCGTGGACTTGTGGCCATCGTCGGTGAGGATGCGCTCAACGAGCGTGACCTGCAGATGCTGAAGTTCTCTGACATCTTTGAGGATCGCTTCCTTCGACAAGGCCGCGACGAGGAGCGCACCATCTTCGAGACGCTTGACCTGTCGTGGGAGTTGCTCACCAACGTGAACACGAAGTATCTCGTCAGGCTCGACCAGAAATGGATCGACAAGTACCATCCGGACGAGAAGAAGGAGTGAACCAACTCTAGAAGGAATGATCGTTGGAGGTGAGAGCAGATGGCGCTGGATATTCAACCAACCCGAAGCGAGCTCATCAACCTCAAGCGTCGCATCACCCAGACGCAGAACGGCTACCAACTGCTGAAGATGAAGCGAGATGGCCTGTTCCACGAGTTTCGCACACTACTCTCAGAGATGATTGAAGCAAAGGAAGGACTAGTTGCGACTTTTCGCGCCGCCATCCGAGCAATTTCTCTTGCCTCGGCAATCGAGGGTGGTCTAGCGGTCAAGAGTGCCGCCATTGCGGTCGCCGAGCATCCCGAAGTCGAGGTTCGCCGGCACAACATCATGGGTGTTGTCGTGCCTAAGGTCGAGGGTCATCACCTATCGCAGACCATGGCCGAACGAGGCTTGGGTCTGGTCGGGGGTTCACCCTATCTTGATGAGGCAGCAGATTCCTATGGGACACTGATTGAGAGCATCGTCAAGGCTGCGGAGATGGAGTCGACTCTGAAGCGGCTGCTGGTGGAAATCGAGGCTACCAAGCGGCGTGTGAACGCGCTCGAGTTCAAGGTCATCCCCGAGATGGAAGAAGCCCGTGATTTCATTCAACTTCGGCTTGAAGAGGTCGAACGCGAAGAGACATTCCGCCTCAAGCGGTTCAAGAACAAGTGACGAGTGGCGGACCCGGAGGGGCCGACATGTCCGCCGACGATGCAGCGCTGAAGCCGCTGAAGGTACATCGCAATTCTTGGAGTGGACGGGAGTTCCTCACCATCATCGTCGAGCGCTACTTCATCGTCCACGAGGAGGCATCTGGAATTCACTACGGTTGGGATGTCAGTCCGCGCAAGGGAGAGAATGTGCATCGGCAGGCGGAGAAACTGGACCGGCATCTGACTCGGCTGGGATGGAGGGCGAGCCTGCGGGAAGGCGACCCGTGGTCGATTTCTCTGATTCCCGAACCGTATGACATACCTGCACTTCCCCTCCGTCTGCAGTACGCCGCGTGGCTACTCACCTTCCTATTCGCCTGGGCTTCTGGGGCTGCTTGGGTGACGCATCAGAACGCTGAGGCGCAACTGCTCGATGCGTGGGTGCTCGAACGGGCGTTCGCCTCGTTTGCCCTGCCGCTCACCGGTGCTCTGCTGTTGGTATCCTCCATTCGCAAGAGAGTGGCTGCTCGCTTCGCTGTGGACACCGATCACCTCCTGCCGGTCGCTGTGCCGTTCATCATCCAGACCTCGACACCTTTCTGGCCGTTCAGTCTAATCGGGCTGCTCAACCAACGCAGTCTCGAACAGTTGCCGTGGCCCAATCGACTCAGGCTGGCGCAGATCAGCTTGGTGATGCCGCTGACGCTGATCACGCTGGGATTGCTCTTCACTCTCGCCGGACTGCTGTTCACACCAACCACTGCGCCAGCTCTAGGAGATGCCCCGATTCGTATACAACTCAACGCGCTCGTTCAGTTGCTATCGCTCTCGTTCATACCACTCGATGTCCTCGCTCTGCGCTCGGCGTGGTTACACCCGCTGGCTCTCGCCGGTCAGACGTTGATGCTGTTCGGGTGGGTGTTGCTCATCCCTGTTCCCGGCTTCCCAGGTCATATGCTACTGACCGCTCTGCTGGGGCCGGAACGCATGCTTGAACAGGCGTTGCAACTGAGCATGCTGGGACTGTTCATGCTCGCTGCCATGTTCACATTGGTCATCTCGGATTTCATGCCGTGGTTCATCGTGTTCGCTCTCGGTGCGTGGCGAACGTTCAATCAGGAGGCAGTGCATAACCTGCCGCTGCTGCTCGACGAAGTCGCTCCGTTGAATCCACCCACTCAGATGCGACTGGGGGCACTCGCTGTGTTCGCCCTGCTGATATCCTTCCCGGGGCTGCAGACGGTGGTACCGGTTACCGATTGGGACGAAGATGTGGCACTCGACTGGCCCGTTGAAATCGACTGGACAGCGGGAGAGCAGAATTCACTGGAACTCACCATCGACTTGGTGGGTGTACACGGTCGTGAGGTGCTGATATCCGCGTGGCTCTCCCCGCCGCGCGACGGATGGAACATCACGCTCACCTGTGACCCTGAGAGTGATACTAACCACTCACTCCCGGCGACCTGTTCGGCGGGTCATGTCGATCCACTCAACGATGGAGAATTGCTGATTGATGCCTCGCTACCTTCTGATTCCTCGGAGTTGACACCCACAGACCTCGTGCTGCTGGTGAGTGAAGGAATGCAGGTACGCAGTCATTCTGTCCGGTTGAATCCTGTAACAGATCTGCGCCCAAGCGGACCCTACTGGGAGTTCGATGGCGATTTGAGAACCTACGCAGACCGTTCCCTCCCGTTACTGTGCAGCAACATCTCGATTTCTGGTGACAGCATGCCCGGAAATCTGAGCGTGACTCATCCTCTGTGGACGATTGAAACCCCATCCGATTCTGCGTTCAATCCGGTGTCCGACTCGCACATGGTGTGCGTGCGCGGCGCTGATGGAGGGCTGGTAGGGCTCGAGAGGGATGAGCATGGAGCACTGTTACCATTGACACTGACGCTCGACGACGGGAGTGCGTTCACTTGGCCACTTCGACTGAATATACCACTCGCTCTGCTCCCCTCTCCTGCAAATGGGTGGCACGCTCATGGTGACCGGATGTGGACTCCAGCATGGTTGCATTCGGGAGCAGAACTGGAACTTGGTGAAGGTGAGTTGGTCTGCGCCCGGATTGGTGCTGCGAGGGAACCGGGAATCGAGGATGGTGCGCACGTCTGGGAAGCAGACAAGCAGGCAATGCTGAGGGTTCCTGACCTTGCTAGCGGTGCGAATCTCTCCCTGCTTCTACCGACGGATGGAGTGCTGGCAGTGTGTGACGATGACCCTGATACAATTCCCCCTATGTCTCAGAACTTCTCACTGGCTCCAGGGCCCGCGTTGGCTCTCAGCATCGGTGGAGAAATCGAGTGGGGATGGGGTGGTATCGCCATACTCGACAAGGATGTCGAACTGTTCAATCTGGGTGAGGAGAACATCACTGTTCAGGTGCGCTATTCCGGTGATGTCCCCTCACATTTCGCTTGGGGTGACGTAATCATCCCGACAGTGCATCCGGGGGAGTTAGAGTCCGTGGAGATTGCTGTTGGCGCAGCCAACGACAGTGCTGTGCTACGCCTCGCATGGTTTGATTTCGACAGCGGCGCAGCGGTACTCAATCTCGTTGCCCATTGCTTGACTCCCGAGGTTGTGGACGCCTGTGGCCCGGGATTCGGTGAGGGGTGATCTGGTGCGCGTCGCTGTGTTAGGGGTCGGTGCGATAGGCGGACTGATTGCAGCGCGTCTGGCGGCCACCGACGCAGACCTGTTGCTCTACGCGCGTGGCGACACGGCGCAGATGTTGGCGAGCGTAGGTATGCAACTCGAGGCTGCTGATGGAAAGATGGAGCATATCGCTCCTGACCGTTGGGTTGTCTCCGAGGACGAGCCGGACGAACCTCTGCTCGGATGTGCTGATGTCGCGCTGGTGTGTGGAAAGGCCGACTCCACCCCCGGACTGGCACTCATCGCAGCCGCCCTGCTGCGGCCGAACGGGATCGCTGTCAGCCTGCAAAACGGAATCGGACACGCTCAGGTTCTCACAACCCGAATGGGGCGCCATCGCGTTCTAGGTGGTAGCACTACCCACGCAGCCATGCGTTCCACTCATGGAGAGATTCGCTGGACTGGGCGAGGTAGCATTGAGTTGGGTGTGCTGTATGGAAGCGACCTAACTGCTGAGGATTCACGCGTACAGGAATTGGTGGGGCTGCTCTACGAGGCCGGACTGTCACCGAACTGGGTCGATGACATCTACAGGACTCTAATGCTCAAACTGCTGCTGAACGTGGCCATCAACCCACTCGCTGCAATCTGTGGAGTACGTAACGGCGAGATATTGTCTAACTCTGACTTCAGGGATCAGGCGCAGGCAGCGATGCACGAAGCAGCGCTGGTGGTGGCTGCTGAAGGAATCGACCTCTCAGACATAGATCTTGAAAGACGGCTTGATGAGGTTCTCGGCGCTACCGCGGACAACCGCTGCTCGATGCTGCAGGACGTGATGGCTGGTAGACCCACGGAAATCGATGCCATCTGCGGTGAAGTGGTGCGTATGGCAGAGGGACACGGAATCCCGACACCACTCAATCAGCAGTTGCTTACGATGGTGAAAGGAATCGAGCATTCACTCCAGACCGATTGACCTAGGCTCCGCTCAGCCGTTAGCCTGTCCGAATTCTTGTTGGTGTGTTTCAGTCGTCGACCTTTCGGACGCTCGTCGCGTTGGGTCCCTTGTCAGTTTCACCAACTTCAAACTCAACCGTGTCTCCGTCTTTTATCGTTCCTTCAACTTCAGATTTGTGGACAAAGAGGTCAGCCCCTTCGTCCCGCTCGATGAATCCGAAACCCTTCACCTGGTTGAACCACTTCACAGTGCCTTGTGCCATAATGTCACGTCGCCACACATCTACTACTTCATTCTAACCCGTGCAAAGGGTGGCTTCATATCGTCTACGAGAGGTCTAGATTGTGGTGCAGCCCAACGTTATTGCGGCGCGCAAGCGATGCAGCGGTCACAAGTCTCGCCAGAAGGACCATGTTGCGCAATTCAACAAGTTCCACGGACGGCCTACAGCGCAGCCAGATGCGCTCAACTTCCTCGGAGAGCAGTTCGAGTCGGCGGATGGCTCTCTGCAGGCGCGCATCGCGCTTGACTAGACCGACGTCGTCACTCATCGTCGACCGGAGTTGGGCGCGATCGTGTACCAGTGGGGCATGCTCCTTCAGTTCAGTGAGTCCGTCGGCTCTCCAGTCGGGCATGTCAACTTGAGTTGGTTCTGGATTTTCATTCAGGACTTCAATGACCCGTTCGCCGGCTCGATGACTGAAGACGACCGCTTCCAGCAACGAGTTGGAAGCCAATCTATTCGCCCCATGCAGACCGGTACAGGATGTTTCGCCAATCGCATACAGTCCAGTGAGCACGTTGCCGCTGCGGCTTGTGTTTGTCGGGTCGTCAACGGCAAGGTCTCGTTGCCATACCTCTCCCCATTCATTGACAGCGAGTCCTCCTACCAGATAGTGCGCGGCCGGAGCAACTGGAAGCGGGTCGCGCCCCAGTTCGAGTCCGTGCCGCTGCAATCTCTGTGCGATGGTAGGAAATCGCTCGGCGAGCTCATTTCGGTCAAGGTGCTCAGTCACCAGGAGCACGTTTTCATCCCCACTCCGCTTCATCTCGGAGTCGCACGCCCGCGCGACGATGTCTCTAGTGGCCAGGCTGCCATTCGCATGATGCTTGAGCATGAACGAGAGGGTTGCGGGATGGGCATTCCGATCCGTCTGAATCCAGTTCCTATGTTCGGCCTTTGTCATCAGCACGGCACCATCTCCTCTGATGGCTTCAGTAATCAGGAAAGGGCGGTCACCCGCAACAGCGAGTGCTGTGGGGTGGAACTGAACGAACTCGAGGTCCCTCACCGCCGCGCCTGCGCGAACAGCGATGGCAATTCCATCACCCGTCGCGACCGTGGGGTTGGTGGTCTGGCGGAACAGTTGCCCTGCACCCCCTGTTGCTAGCAGGACAGCACGGCTGGGCAAGGTGAAGGGTTGGTTGTCACTTCCCAGACACCACAGACCGATGACCTTGCGTTCGTCTGCGCTCCGGTCTTCGAGAATCAGATCGAGGGCCAAGCAGTCCTCGTGAATGGTGATGCGTGATTCGCTACGACATCCCTGAATTAGCGCCCTTTCAATCTCCGCTCCAGTAGCATCTCTGGTGTGCAGAATCCTCCTACGCTGGTGGCCACCCTCTATTGCGAGGTCGTAATCTCCATCTCGGTCCCGGTCGAACTCCACACCCTCTCCAATGAGGTCGGCTATGCGATAGGCTGCCTCGCTGGCGACTATGTTGACGATACGCTCGTCGCATAGTCCGCTTCCGGCAGCCAGCGTGTCCAGAACATGAGACTGCACGGCATCCTCATCGGAGGAATCGAGAATGCCTGCAATACCCCCTTGCGCCCAGTTGGTAGAAGAGTCTGACAGTTGCTTCTTCGTGACCAGCGCCACCTGGTGTCCAGCGCGTGCACATCTGAGGGAAACAAACAATCCGGCAATTCCTGAGCCGACTATGGTGACGTCAACCATCAGTGCACCCTCCGAATTTATCCTCCTCCGGAGGTTGAATTGAACGTTGCTCAACCGCTTCCACCACACCGTGGGGGGAAAACCGCTATCAGGCGTCGGGAGCGATTACCCTTGGCATGGCTAGGCTGCGCCACGTCCTCTTGGCTCTATCTGGAGTGCTGCTGCTGGTTCTCGTACTCTACAACTCCGAGGTTGGATTCTACGAGTACACCGAAGGTGGTGAGAGTACGCGCTACAAACTTCTGTTCGCAGAGTTCGCCTCTGGGGGATGTTCCTCAGTCGATATCAACACCGATCTCAGTGCCGACCGAATGAGTGACTGCATCGCACCTCTAGGGACTTATGCGGCCACTGATTTCACACTGGCAGCCTTCGCACTGTTCGCCATCGCGGCTGCACCAGCACTGGCGTTGTCTGAGGAGGGGGGTGTCAAAGTGAGTCGCGACATGGCGAAGTTACTCGCCCGGATGCGCCTTCTCCTCGGAGTCGTACTCTCGCTCACCGGCATCGCGGATGCACTTGGCCTGCTCACCGGCGATGGCTCACAACTTGATTGGGAGGCGGTGCTCGGTCTTCCGCTTCCCGCGGTACTTGTCGATGTGCTGCTAATCGGTCTTGGCGGGTACACGATTCGCAAGAGCCTGCGTCGGCTCAAGAGTGTCGGCAGAGCGCCAGAGAGATTCGCCGAACCGTGGGAAAAACAAGCAGGGTCCACTCAGTGGAGGGGGTCGATGGAGCGGCGCAAGCAGGAGGGTGGTCCGCCCACTGTAGGCGACCTCAGGGCTTCCTTGAAACTTGACGAATACGAAGACATCTTCCAGGTGGGGACGAGCAGCGATCTCGATAGCATTCGAGTTGGTCGTAAATGCCATTACTGCAATGGCCAAGGATGTGACATGTGCAATTTCACCGGAGAACTAGGGTGAGCATCTCAATCTAGATGATTCAACGATTATCTTCGACCATCTCTAGAACGGGACACATGGCGCTGAATCGTCTCTTCTCAAACCGCGCCCGCGAGGTTGTACTTCCACTATCATTTATATTCGGTTGAAAGCGGCGGGCAGTTCTGGGGTCGGGTCGCTGACCTGACGCACGAGGGATGGGACATGCACCTGCAGGCGCTTGAACTGGAGAATTTTAAGTCGTTCAAAGGTGAGGTTACAATCCCCCTCGAGGAAGGATTCACTGCGGTGACCGGGCCCAATGGAAGTGGCAAGTCGAACATCGGTGATGCCATCCAGTTCGTACTCGGTCCGAAGTCATCGAAGAGCCTGCGCGCTCAGAACCTGAAGCAGCTGATATTCAACGGGGGCGAGAAGGGCAAGCCGGCAAAAGCGTGCAAAGCGACACTCGTTTTCAGCAACAGTTCACGCAACAACGGTGGACGCCGACTGAAGGTGGACACCGACGAAGTGCGACTCACCCGGACAATCAAACTAGGACGCAAGGACAACATCAACTCATCCTACTACCTGAACGACCGCCCCTCTACAGCGACCGAATTCCGCAGACTGCTGACCGAAGCCGGGGCGCGCGGTGATGGTTACAATATCGTGCTTCAGGGTGATGTGACTCAACTCTCAACCATGAGCGGTAGAGAACGCCGACGGGTCCTCGAGGATGTTGCTGGAGTAACCGCCTATGACGAGGAACTGCGCAAGGCCGGAAAGCAGCAGGTGAAGGTCGAGGATTATCTAGAGCGCATCAGTGTGCTCGAAGAGGAGCTCAGTGGGAGAATCAAGACACTCTCCAAGGAACGCAAACAGGCGCTCAAGCATCGCGAACTGCAGGAATCTCTGGAGAACGCGCGACGCATGTTGATGCACTCAAAGCATCGCAGTCGATTCGAGGAAATCGAACTCGTCAGCGAGGAGCGCACGAACTACATCGAGAAGATCGAGACCCTTGGCGACGAGTTGGAGCAGGGGGAGAAGGGATCACACGAACTGGACAAGGCGATTGTCGAGGTTCAACGTCAGTTGAATGAGGTCGTCGGCGATGATGATCGAAAACTGCTCGAAGAGTTACGCCGTCTGGAGGTACTCGTCGGGACACTCGGAGATCGGGTCACCGACCACGAACGGGATATCGAGGAAGCAGAACGGGAAGCGACGGTACTCGAAGCCGAGGCAGTGGAGGCACGAGGTGCTCTAGATGCGCATGTGGCGGCACTGGCAGAAGCCCGAGATACTCTGGTGCAGGCGAAACAGGACAGCGAGGAGTCGGGAATTCAGGAGCAATCCGCACGCGAGGCCCTCGATTCAGGAGACAAGGCCACCCACGCGCTCAACCGCGCCTTTGGCAAGGCAACCGAACAGGTCGCCGAGCTGGCAAGTGAACTGTCGGATGCCCAGTTGGAAGCGGACCGCGCTAGTTCACAGATTGAATTGATTCACGAGCAACTCGCTACATTGGAAGAAGAACTGCAGGAGAATCGCCTTGCTCGCGATGACCTGCTGCTTCAGGGAGAGGACCTCGAAGAGGACGCCCCCGAACAGGACCGTGAAGCGCTTGGTGCCGAGGTAAGCCGTCTTCAGCGACAGGAACGGACTCTGCTGGAGGATGCTGAACTCTGTCGCGAGAACCTGCGTACCGCCGAGACGGCACTCTCACGCGCCCGTGGCGAGTTGGAGAACCGCTCGGGTGCAAGGGCCAGCATGGCGCAGGCGGTTCAGTCAGTCACTCAACTCAGAGATTCACGAGAGGTACAGGGCATCCTAGGCTCACTGGGAGAGTTGTGCGCGCCGAAGGATTCTGCGCATGAGGAGGCGCTGGCATACGCTCTAGGTGGTGGAATGAACAGCATCGTCGTCTCCAACGATGAGGTGGCGGACAAGTGTATCACCTGGCTGCGCAGCAATCGTGCTGGTCGGGCCACATTCCTTCCACTCAACAGACTCAACACTCGCCGTCCGCAGGGCAAGGCCCTGATGGTCGCTCGGCAACCGGGTGTGGTCGGGTTCGCCTCGGAACTGCTGGAATATGACGAGGAAATCGAGGCGGCTGTAATCAACGCGGTGCGCGATACACTCATCGTCGACAGCATGGATGTTGCACGCCGTCACATGGGCGGCGTGCGCATGGTGACACTCGACGGCAGCGTGGTCGATGGTAGCGGCGCGATGATTGGTGGCCACACCGGCGGCAGGCGCCCTCAGTTTGGGGGCCGGTTGCCAGGCGTCGCGGAGGTCGGACGCTGTGAGCAGGAGGTAGAGCGTCTGCGTATGCTTTCAGAAACTACTGAGGCAGCACTCACGGAACTCAGGCGCAACGAGCAGGAGTTGCGCTCTCGCATCTCCAATCTGACCAATGACGATCACTCTCTGAAGGTACGCCTGTGGAAGGAGGACCTGAAGCGGGCGGAGAGTCTGTTCGAGCAGACGAACAACCGAGTCAAGGCTGCTAGCGGGAAGCTCGATGAAGCCCAGACTGAGACCAACATTACCACTGAGCGACTCACCAGAGCGCGCAGCGCACACGAAAATTCAGTAGAGGCGAGGGCGGAGGCAGCTACCGCTCTGCAGGATGCAACTCCAGAACATCTCTCGCGGCAACTCCGCGAAGCGGAGCGCAAGCGTACCGACGCCGAACGCGCACAGAACTCGGCCGAACAGTTGCTAGCTAACGGAGAGGGTCACTCGGGACTGCTCGAGAAGCAGGTAGCAGACCTTGAGCGACGCCATGCTGACCAGATTACTTCCGCCGACACCCTGCGCAAACTCATCGAGGAGAAGCAGGCCGAGATTGCAACCGCCGAAGTAGAACTAGAAGAGGTGCGCACTGCTCACCAGCAGGTCTCGGACGAGCATCAGGAACTCGACGAGGAGAGACTTCGGCTCAGGGACGAGCGCACCACACTCAGAACACGACTAGAGCAGAAGGCGCGCGACAGGGACAACCTGCGCAATCGTATCGACGCCCTCTCGCTGACTATCGAGCAGAAGCGCCGCTCGCTCGAGGAACTGACCGCCGAGATGGCCGAACTCGAAATCGAACCGCCTGACGAGGGGATTTCACTGCCGACGGTCCAGGAGGCGGAATCGAGTGTCAGAACGTTGGAGCGCAAGGTGTCCAATCTGGGCGATGTCAACATGCGGGCAATCGAGCAGTATGATGAGACCGAGGAGCGCCTGGAGAATCTCACCGTGGAGTCGAAGGAACTGCGCAACCACCGTCAGGAACTCGTCGACCTGGCTGAACAGTTAGAGGGAGAGCGCAAGGACAGGCTCACCGCTGTGCTGTCTATCGTCAGCGACAATTTCACTCGCACCTACGGCCATCTGCAACCCGGTGGTCATGGGGAACTCAAGTTGGAGAATCCGAAGAAACCGTTCGAGGGAGGTCTCGAGATGTGGGCCCGTCCCCCGGGTAAGGCGAGCGGACTCACTCTGTTGTCCGGTGGGGAGAAGTCGATGGCCGCACTGGCCCTGATTTTCGCCATTCAGGATTACGATCCGTCTCCATTCTACTACTTCGATGAGGTCGACCAGAATCTAGACACGTTCAACGCTGAAGCAACCGCATCACTCTGCCAACTACGTGCTCAGGCGGCGCAATTCATCATGGTCACACTACGCAAGGTCTCGCTTGAGATGGCCGAACATCACATCGGCATCACCCATGCGGGCGACGGCTGCAGCCGAATGATCACCGACTTCGGCCGCGACGCGGCCATCGAGGTGGGTGATGCAGCCTACGAAGAGGTGCAGGTGCAGAAGGAGAACGAGCGACGCAAGGGAGAACTCGACGAACTACCGGTGGTGGACGAGATGCCGCGTACTCCTGGAGAACTGCCAGCACCTGAGAGCCTTGGAGGGTCTTCCTTGGGCGAGGGCGAGCAATCCGAAGAAGATGAGGTGGACAACACTCTGGAATCACTGGCTGACCGGGCTGACGACTCACGCGAGGACATGGAGGAGAAGCTCGATGTCGAACTAGCCATCGAACAGTCCGAGCGGGACGAGCTCGACGCCCGCGACGCCGAAGAAGAGGCGGCAGAGGCAGTTGATGTTGACGAGGTAGCCCTTGAGGCGATTGAGGACGACGAAGTAGAGTGAGGGGATATCCACATGAGCGTACTAGAAAATATGGCATTGCGCTCGGACATCATCGCCTCGTTGCTCGGTCACGACAACGGTGAACTGCAGAAGAGCCGTTACATGGACCATCTAGTCGAACTGGCTGAACTGGAGCAGTCGGAGCATCAGACACTAGTCGACCCGTTCGACCGCAGTGTAGCACTCGTGCTACAGATGTTCAGCGACGATTCTCTTGATCCATGGAATATCGACCTGTCGAAATTCATCACCCTGTTCAAGCAACGCATCTCCGATGCGGAGAACATCGATCTGCCGACATGTGGGCGGCTGATTCGACTGGCTTGGGGGGTGTTGCATGGTCAGGCTGCGACGTTGATGGAGCGTCAGGATAGAGCCGACTCCTGGGAGGAGGAACAGTGGGAGTTCGATGCTGGCTGGGAGACTGAATTCGGTGACGACGACTTCGCCTTCACCAATCGAGTTCTTTCTGGCCAGGCTGGTGATGCACTGCCCAACTTGTTCGATGGTCGCATCAAGCGGGACGCTGGCCGGCCGGTCACGCTCGGAGAGTTACTGCTGTCACTGGCCGATGCACATGATGAGGCCGCTGAGCGGCGCCTACGCGAGGAGAGTCGCAAGAAGCACCGAATCGATGTGCAGAATGCGATTGCCAACGTCAAGTCACGCGTCCACAATGAGGACATCGAGGAGGATATCCGCAGGTGTTGGACCGCACTCCGCTCACTGTCAAACGATGGAGAACCGGTCACAGTGGAACAGATTGCTGAACATCTGAAATCAGAGGGAGAAGCATCTGGTTGGGATGCTGAGGAGGCGGAACAAGAGGGGCAGGTCGCAGGGTTCGTCTCAGCGCTGTTCCTGACGCACAGGGGCTACACAGACATCTGGCAACTGGAGCAGCCGAACGGAGACATCTTCCTGCAGGACAAGTGGCCGGAACAATCCGATTTCGAATCCGTCACTGAGAAATTGAATGTCAGACTCAAAGGGGTGACCGCATGAACGAAGAGTTGGACGAGGAGCCAACCACCGAGGAGGAGGTATTCGTGGAGCCTGTGGATGATGTTCACGCTGAGCCGGAAATGCTGGACATCCCGGTCGTGGAATCGCCGTCCCTGACCACGCTGCTGGAGGCGACGCTATTCGGCGCCGGCAAGTCACTCTCGCAGACGGACCTAGTGGATCAGTTCGACGCCAAGGAGTCGACCATCCGCATGGCGCTGCTGGAGCTCAAGGAGCAGATTGCTGCCCGGGAGGACTCCGCCCTGCAACTGACGGAGATAAACCGCTACTGGGTACTCGAAGTCAAGCCCGAGTTGTCCGATTTCATCCCTAGAATCGCCCGTACTGAGATTCCGAAGCGGCTGCTGCGTGCCGCCGCGCTGATTGCCTATCACCAGCCAATGCAGCAGAGTACCTTGGTGGAAATGCTCGGCCAGGTGACTTACGAACACGTTGGTGACCTCAGAGAACTGGGTCTTGTCGACAAGCGCCGAGATGGAAACACCCGCCGCCTCACGACGACCCGCCGCTTCTCAGAGTACTTCGGATGCCCATACACCGATACCGCCTCTGTGTCGGGTTGGTTCAAGGAGCAGGCGAGTGCCGCTGGACTGACAGCCAACCAACTCGCAAGGGCCATCGCTGAAGCGGGCTCCGACGACGACGAGGACGAGGAGCCGGAGATTGATGAGGACGAGAATCCTACTGAAGATGTCCTCGAA
>CAXEUS010000084.1:0-13150 GCA_963999385.1 uncultured Candidatus Poseidoniales archaeon
CTATCGGTGCGTGGATGCCCTATCGAGACGTGCATTCCTATGAATCTCTAAGGGCAGTAGACTTCACTATCAGCCTTGACCACGATGAGACGACCTCTTCCCTGTTCGATCCGTTCACCGAGCAGCAGTGGATGTACCTCGTAATCGATGGTTGGGACAACGCAAGAGACGGTGACACCCCCGCTCCGAACCGTGATTTCGCGGTTGACATTACTGTGATGAGCGAGGAAAGAATTGTCATCCCCAACTATACTGTTGCCCTGTTCTGCTGCGGACTCATAGGTGCGCTCATCATGCTACCAGTGGTGTTGCACTCCCGCTTCTCAAGTGCTGGTCGCGGTGTCAGTACTTCGAATGCTGAACGACCCGCAGAACTGATGCCGATGCTAGAGATTCAGGCAACCAAGCCTAGTGTAGGAATCGATGTCCCACATCAACCACCACCTCCGCCGTCCTGATAGCGAACACCGCTCTGGCATACGGCCTTGGGCCATCAAGCCTCAGAGTAGCCGAGCATTTCCCAGGCGATGCGCAGGTCACGCACGTTGATCATGCCTCGATCGGGCAAGTCGAAATCGGTCTCCAAGGTAGCGTATACCAGCGATTGAGAGAATTTAGGAGCATGGATGCGAGGCATGTCTCCCCCTACTCCCTGACCCATCAAAGAGAGCGACAGGTCGGCATCCTCGCGCAACTCCCAAGCGGCTTCACACAAACTCAGTGCGTCCCCATGCCCATTGGTACGATAGCAGAGTTTCACAGTATCACCATGCTGTCGATTCTTGGCTACGAACGACAGGATATCCGCACTCTTCGGGGTGGACTCCATGTCATGGTGCGATGCGACCACCTTCGTGCCCTGCTCGGTCGCTTGCTCGATTAATGCGGCTCGCTCCGATTCTTCGATGTCGAGTTCTAGATCAACCCATGAGACACCACTGGAGACCGCCTGGCTCATCACCTCGATACGCTCCCCCTCCGTGCCGGGAAAATGACCTCCCTGATGCCGCGGTCTACAAGTGAACAACACGGGCTTCTCAATGCCCGCCTTCAGCCGCTCGATGGCCTCGGGTACATCGATTACATCGATACTGCGAGCAACCAGTTCATGGCTTATCTCCACCTCACCTTCGATGTTCTCCGCCTTCACCTCGACTCGTTCTACATACAACTCATCAAAGCGTACCTCGATGATGTCCGCACCTTCTCCAGTCGCTTTCTCCGCCTGCTCGACCATATCGTCGAGCGTGTGACCGTTGATGGTCACGCAGATTAGTGGCAGGGACATGACTGCGGCCTGCCGGCCGGTCTATCTCAACGTTGCTGTCCCCACTGCGCAAACGCAGGATGCCCCTATGCACTCTCCGAACAGCTCAGATTCGTGATTCGGAGCCTCGCGCATGCGCTTCCGCGCGAGAAAATCACTTTTCGAAGGCTCCCCGGCACAATCATTCATAAACCTCGAACAACCAATATACAGATGTCCACAGAGGGTATCTACGATACCCTCTGATTAAATAGAGTGACAGGTCAGAGATGGTTGCATGGCTGACGATTACAGCGCAGACAGCATTCAGGTCCTCGAGGGACTTGAGGCAGTCAGGAAGCGCCCGGGCATGTATCTGGGCGATCCGCACGACGGCTCGGCCCTGCACCACTGCATATGGGAGGTTGTCGACAACGCCGTTGACGAGCACCTCGCTGGGCACAACCCTACGGTGGAAGTTAATCTGGAAAAGGACGGCTCTGTCACCGTGATTGACCACGGCAGGGGGATTCCTGTGGACGAGCACCCTGAGGAGAAGGTCAGCGCCGCTGAGGTCATCATGACCAAGCTGCACGCCGGCGGCAAGTTCGACAATGAGGCATACAAGGTCGCAGGGGGGCTTCACGGCGTCGGAGTTAGCGCGGTCAATGCCGTTTCAGAGCGACTGCTGATGACCATCTACCGGGAAGGAAAGGAGTGGAAGCAGGAGTACATCAGAGGCGAGCGGAAGTCCGCCCTGAAAGCAACTGGGAAATCCGATGCCACTGGCACGACTATCAACTTCAGTCCGGACATGACCATATTCAGCGATGTAATCGATTACAACTTCGAGATGATCAACACCAGGATGCGTCGAACCGCCTTCCTGAACGCCGGCCTGCAAATCTGGCTGCGCGACTTCCGTGGCGAGGACGTCGTTGAGATCGAGCACAAGTATAACGGTGGCCTGAGGGAGTACGTAGAGGAGATGAACGGGAAGAAGGGGGTCATCCACGAGGAGGTCCTGCACATCCTCGGTTCCAAGCAGGGCGACAAGGGCGAAGTTCACGTCGAGGTCGCCTTGCAGTGGACCGATTCCTACTCAGAGGCCATCCACTGCTTCACGAACATCATCCACAACACCGACGGGGGCACCCACCTGTCCGGACTCAAGAGTTCCCTGACAAGGACGATCAACTCCTACGCCCAATCGAAAAATCTCCTGAAGAAAGTCGGCAACCTGTCGGGCGACGATGTCCGCGAGGGTCTTTCGGCAGTCATCTCGATCAAACACCCCGACCCATCCTTCAACGCCCAGACCAAGTCCAAACTGGTAACCAGCGAGGTTTCCGGTATCGTCGAGCAGATAGTCAACGAGAAACTCAGCGAGTACTTCGAGGAGAACCCGTCCATTGCCCGCTCCATCGTCAGCAAGGCATCTCTGGCCAGCAAGGCACGTGAAGCGGCTCGTAAGGCACGTGAACTCACTCGACGCAAGGGTGTGCTCGAAGGTGGTGGTCTCCCAGGAAAACTAGCTGACTGCCAAGAGCGTGACCCACAGAAGTGTGAAATCTTCGTCGTGGAGGGAGATTCTGCTGGTGGTTCTGCAAAGACCGGGAGAGACCGAAAGACGCAGGCTATCCTACCACTGCGAGGTAAGATTCTCAATGTAGAACGTCAGCAGCGCAACGAAGCCAAGGTGTTCCAGAACAATGAGATAATGACGATGATCAAGGCGTTCGGTGCTGGAGTAGATCACTGGACTGGAATGAGCATCATCGGCGATGATGACGGGGACCCGGACGACGCTTCTTTCGACACCACCAAATTGCGCTATTCGAGAATTATCCTGATGACTGACGCAGATGTCGATGGCGCTCATATCCGTACATTGATTCTCACGTTCCTATGGCGGCACATGCGTCCCGCGGTCATCGGAGGGCATGTCTACATCGCCCAACCGCCACTCTACCAAGTTTCGCGCGGTAAGCAATCAGCCTATGCATTCACCGACGAAGAACGCGACGAGAAAATTGCCGAAATGCGTGGCGACAACCCGAGTGCCAGGGTGAATATCTCTCGATACAAAGGTCTGGGTGAAATGAATCCAGATCAACTATGGGAGACTACGATGGACCCTGATACGCGCACCATGTTGCAAGTCACCGTCGCCGATGCGACTGCTGCCAACCAACTGTTCACTACGCTGATGGGAGAGGATGTCGCCGAGCGGCGTCTGTTCATCGAGACCAATGCGGCTGAAGTTACCAATCTGGATGTCTGAGGAGAGAGAGCTATGAGTGATGATGTCGAAGTTGAGGGCCGTGAAGAGGTGTTCACTCCGCGTCCTATTGACCAAGAGATGCAGGAGAGCTACATCAACTACGCAATGTCAGTGATTATCGGCAGAGCCCTTCCCGATGTCCGCGACGGTCTGAAACCGGTTCACAGGCGTATCCTTTTCGGTATGCACGAAGGTGGACACACCCACGACAAGTCGTACAGCAAATCCGCTCGTTCAGTGGGCGAAGTGATGGGGAAGTACCATCCTCACGGAGATCAGTCAATCTATGACACAATGGTTCGGATGGCTCAGGAATTCAGTCTGCGCTATCCGTTAATCGACGGACAAGGGAACTTCGGCTCCATCGATGGCGACCCACCGGCAGCGATGCGCTACACCGAGAGCAGGTTGGACCGAATCGCGCAGTACATGCTTGCGGACATCGACAAGCAGACCGTTGACTTTCAACCGAACTTCGACGACTCCGAACAGGAACCGGAGGTTCTGCCATCCTGCCTTCCTAATCTGCTACTGAACGGCTCGGATGGCATCGCCGTTGGCATGGCGACGCGCATCCCTCCGCATAATCTGCTGGAACTCACCGGTGCAATTCGTACGCATATCGATGCTATCAAGGAGCAGTCATTGAAATCGAAAAAGCCCGACAATCTGCCGAAGATTGAACTCTCCACTTACATGGAGCACGTCAAAGGGCCTGACTTCCCAACCGGAGCGACCATCCACGGGTTAGATGGCATCCAGGACATGTATGAGACCGGTCATGGACGCTTCCATGTGCGCAGTGACTGCACTGTGGAGGAAGAGGGGCAAGAGAAACGCATCATCGTGCATGCCATCCCCTATCAGGTTCGCAAGTCAGCGATGCTCGAACATATCGCAGAACTGGTAACTAAAGAGACTGTGAAGGGCATCCGCGACATCCGCGACGAATCGAGCAAGGAGGGTATCCGGGTAGTCATCGATGTCAAACAGAACGCCGATCCGCACGCCGTGCTAAATCAACTCTACAAATCATCCAGACTACAGGAGTCGTATTCTGCAAATCTGATGGGAATCATCAACAGCCAGCCCGTCCAACTCACTCTTGCTCGTGTTCTGCACACCTGGGTGCGCCACCGTGAACAGGTCATCGAGAGGAGAACGCAGTTCGAACTTGAGAAAGCAGAAGCGCGCATCCATCTAATCGAAGGGCTGCTGATCGTCGCCTCCAACGGCCGTGACATCACCGACATCATCCGCGACTCCGAGGACTACGCCGAGGTACACACTCGCTTGGCGAAGAAGTACAAGATGTCAGAGGTGCAGACCAGAGCCGTCTACGATATGCCGCTGGGCAGGCTAACCAAACAATCGGTTGGTAAACTCGAGGCGGAACAATCCGAACTAGGTGAGGCAATCAAGCGCTACAAGCAGATTCTCAAGAGCCGCGAGGAGATGCTCGACATCGTCATGGACGAACTACAGGCGGTGGCTGACAAGCATGGTGATGCTCGGCGCAGCTACATCGAAGCGATGCCACTGTCGATGGACCGCGAGGACCTCGTAGAAGAGCAACCAATAGTCATCTCACTCTCTCAGGAGAACTACATCCGGCATCTGCCAGCAGACGCATTCCGTCTACAGAACCGCGCCGGCAAGGGACTCAAGGGAGTGACTACGAAACAGGACGACTTCCCAGAGAACATCGTCGCTTGCTTCTCCAAGGACAGACTACTCATCTTCACCGACCAAGGTCGAGTCTACGGATTGCGGGCATGGGAGACTCCACAAGCGAGCCGCCACGCCCGCGGCAGCCATGTGCGAAACCTGCTGAAAGGGTTCCGCCAAGACGAGAGTGTGGTATCGATTCTCCCGGTCAGCCGGGAGTTGATTGCAGAACCGGATGGACACTTCCTGATGTTCGCCACCGAACAGGGGAAGGTGAAGAAGACCGCTCTCGAGCACTATGCGCGCATCTTCCGCAACGGGAAATACGCCATCAAACTGGTCGAAGGGGACCAGTTGGTCAGCGTACGCCAGCAGGAAGAGGGTGATGAGGTGGTGCTAATCACCAAGCGCGGCATGGCATGTCGCTTCATTGCGAGTGAGGCGCGCCCACTGGGTCGGGTCTCACAGGGAGTGGCTGGTATGCGCTTCAAACACGCAGGAGATAGCGTGGTCGGCATGATTGTCACAGACAACTCAGAAACTCACATCCTCACCATCAGCAGCCGAGCCATGGGGAAGCGGACCCGAATGGGAACAGCCGAGAAAATTCCAGACCTCGATGCTTCTGGAGTGCAGAAGGTCGACAAGCATGGTGAGCCGAAGCAGAAGACCGATGGCTACCGCCGAACCCATCGCGGTGCCAAAGGTGTGCAGACGATGGCACTAGACTCCGAGGACTCAATTGTCAGTGTGCGCCAGATTCCGGATACAGAGGACCAATTATTCATCCTCGCCGCAAGTGGAATGATGATTCGCATCCAAGCAGGTCAGACGAAAGAGACCAGCGGTCGCGTCACTTACGGCACGCGGCTCATGGAGTTGCGCGACCGTGACGACAGTGGGAAGAGACTCGACAGTTACTCCGACCAGGTGATTGCCGTCGCCCGACTACCATCAGAACTCATCGACACCGATGCTGAGATCGAACTAGACGAGCTCGCACAAGGAGAAGAAGAGTGACACTCAAGGTTTTCAGAAGCGCGACGAGGGAGATTCGAACTCCCGAGGGTAAAACCCACCGGATTAGCAGTCCGGCGCGATGGCCAGGCTATGCGATCGTCGCATCTGCCGACGCCACCTGCGCTTTTGCCTTAAGGCAAACGGAAGCAAGTAGCCAGAAGTAATGCTCGTTCATCTGAACATATCGTCGAACTCGCCGGACATCTCATCCATGAGCAAATCCTCTCGTTCCGCCTTGGCGCGCCTCTTTGCCATCTTGATTACGCGTCGTACTCCGCGTGTCCGGTTGATGACCAACGGTATTGCGATAAGGTTGAGCAGCAGCATCGCCAAGGCAATCAGTGCTACGGTCTGGAACGGCTCTACTTCCATGTAGTCGTAGAGTACCAACAGCCACGGAACCTCACCAATAACCGGTAGCACTGGAGGGTCTGGCTCAGGTGGCGGCTGGGGTATCAGATCTTGGTGATGATCCCAGTACAGATTGACCAACTCAACCGTCTCGATGTTCCCGTCGAGCGGTATGAACTCTATGTTCCCAACATGATCGGTCGGCACGAGGATGTAGTGATATGTACGATTGACCTTGAGACGCCATTCCGCAGGACCTTCCCAGTCGTGGAAGCTACCTTCCGTCCCCACCTCACCCCAGAGGTCAGTTTCCAGCGGATCGATGTATCGTAGATTGTTCGGAATTGCCTCTACTCGATAGAGTGTCCAAGTGACATTCACCTCGTCCTCAAGCTCAGGCCAAACCCAAGTTATGTTGACGTGATGGATGTTCTGTCCTGTCGTGTTGTCGTAGGTTATGCTGTGTGTGAAATTATCGACATTAAGGACTGGCGCGTAGGAATCACCACAGTTGAAATTCACGTCCTCGCCATCCCAGGAAGCTGCCATACCATGAGTGTGGTCGGGTTGACCTTGACGGTCTAATGCGATAACCAGGTAGACTGCGCATGTTCCAGGCTCAAGCGAGTTGTCGTCGAACCAGGAGTTCGTATGCGCTGACAGATTCGCTACCTCAGTCCCTAACACAGATGAGAACTGACTGGAGTTGGCGTACGGCCACAGGAAGGGGAATTGCGTTCGACGATAAATTCTCCAGCCACCGAAGTATGGGTTATCGAGATCGCCTTCCGGTTCCCATTCCAAAGTCAATGTTCCTGACGCACCTTGGACGACTTCGAGATTACTGATTGTCACATTAGGAAGTTCCAATTCACCTGCGATTACGTAGAATCCGCTGTCATAGTTCAAGTCGATGAAATACAGTGTATCGGTAATCTCGTCGACCGAGCAGACAATCTCTTCGAGGATTGCTGAATCGAGTGATTGGACCTTGAAGAGCCGTAGAGAACCACGTGGAAGTTCTACCGGAAGAATCTGGCTGAGATTGATGGTCGCATCGATGTATTGGACACCGAGGTCGGTACCGCTGCTCCCTACCGGGTCCAATCCAATGTCAAGGGTGCGCAGTGGACTGATTCCATCGAAAACCAATTGTGAATACAGCAGCCCCTGAGGGGGGTATCCCGGCTCAACTGCGGTGTACTCCGCCGGCTCCATGAGTACCGCCTCTCCACTCACTATCCATGGGTCGTCTACCAGAGAAATTCGATTGAGGATGCGTACCGTTCGGGAAGCGTACTGGGTGCGGTTCAACGCGTCCCGTGTGTGCAGAGTGAGCAGCCAATCACCCATTGGTAGAGTTGCAGTGGTTACTTGCCCGTAGGCAATAATCTCCTCATAGTTGAGTTTCCATGTGAAGTTAACCGGAGTTGCTGCCATCGGTGAGATTTGTGCAATCACCTGGAAACTGTCTCCGCTGTCGAACTGGGACCCTGGGATGGGTACGCTGATAGTAGGTTCTGCATCGACTAGAACACCGGTGACGGTAGCCTGAAACCAGTTATCGGAAGGGTTGATGTCATCCAGAAACAATTCGGATGAAAATTCTGCTAGCAGTAGTAAATCCCCAATTGCAGTGAGATTGTATTTGCAGAAAGTTGTCTCTCCAGGCAATATGTAGACGGAGCACGGTGTCGGACCCTCTACCAACAGGCTGGTGCTGAGGTTCATCACAGTCAGAGAAATTGTACTGTTCACAGCGACATGTCCAATATTTCCAACATCGACGCGCACCGAATCTTCTCCGTAAGGATAGAGCATCAATCCGTTGACCACGGTTTCTACACCTCTCGCCGGTCGAATGGTCTCAACCCACACATCCAAACTGTCGTTCACGTTCAAATCCAGGGACACCCTGTTGTTCCAGTCATTCATGTCGACTGCTGATTCCAGCAAGCCTACCTCAAGTACAAAGTCACCGGGGGATGGGGCGACGAAGTCTGGGAGAGTGACTAGGTAGTGTGCTGAGCTGGAGGTTGGAGGTATGATCACGGTGCTGTTGACGGCTACCATGCCGGAGTCGTTGTAGAGTCTCCAACCAAAGGTGGCGTTATCAACCTCCCACTCAGTGCGATAGAAGTCTACTGATAGTGGGTAGGGTGTATTGCTGTTCAAGATTGAGGCGTTGTCGAAATTCACTGAATTCACGGACATGTCCCTCAGTGGAGATGCTACATCGAAAGTGTAGGCAATCCGGTCGTTGCTGGTGTTGGTATCATCTTCAGTGAACATGAACACGGCGGTGTGCATTCCAGTGCCCATAGGATGGAAGTAACTGTTAGCGAACGTCACAACCTGCTCCTGCCCTCCTGGCAATATGTTGCTACTCCCAAGCCCAGTATCCGAGCCAGACGGACATGCAAGTTGGCTGGTCCAGTTACCGCTGCATATCTCCCAACGAAGGCTCCTCGCAGAATTGGCGGTGTTGAGTTCGTTGCGCACTATTACTTCGGGATTGATGTACGCAGATTGCTGATCGTAGGTGGCGCCAGGTCGCGGCTCCAACCCCTCGAAAATCGAGAGGTCACCGTTCACACTGGCAGAGGCAACGGGGACGAACAGCAGTACGCTCGGCCCGAATAACAGCAGCACGAGCAACATCGGAGTGACGCCGGTGCGCGCGCTCGCGTGAGCCTGACGGCCTCCCATCATGCCATCAACCAGCCGCTGCGAGTCGTAAATAGCAAACGGTCGACAGAGCCCTCCTCGCTATACTAGGACAATAATTGGAGGAGCGAGCCTCACTTTAGTTGTCAAAAAGGGGATGTACTGCAACAATACACTGCGTGAACCCGGCGATGTCCACTGTTGGGTAATTTTCCTTGGGGCTCCCAATGGGTTGATGTTGTACTGACGGATGGGGGCCAACGTGCGCAGCAGACGGGACTCACGAACGTCCATCCAAGATGAGGAAGCGTTGACTGCTGTCATCGAGTTCTTGTCAGCCTTCGTTCTCTTCCTGATTATTCTGACAGCATTTCTCAGCCTCGCAGGGCTGCAGATGGGAAGCAACCTCCCGCAAAGTGATCGTATCGATGAATATTCCATCCAAGGATTGCAGATTCTGACAGGCGAATCGGGTTGGTTCGTCCCACACGACGAATTCGATGCCCGTGACCTCGAAAATTCCACCAGCGAGTGGCATACTCTCAATGCAAGTGTACTGATTACCGGCGACCTGCGACCTGGTCTGGCTGCAGAACGCGGTGAGCTTGACCAAGCGAGATTGAACGGATTGAACAACGTCACAGAGAATCAGTTAGTGCGCGGGCTTGGGCTGCCCGACTGGGCGAGTGTGAATCTGACCCTGACTGTTGTCGAGAGCAGCAACAGTTCACGCGTAGGAATGCTACTATTCCAAGACGGGGCCAACAGACGAGTGAGTGACTTCAGCGCCACCACAAGTCGGCTTGCTCTGCTGGGGGACGAGACCGTGCGGGTGACGCTGGAGGTACACGATGCCGGGCGCACCTCGTCGCACCTTCGAGTGACCGAATTCATGGCTGACCCGTCTACAGGAACAGAGTGGGTGGAAGTGGAGAATCCAGACGGTTTCGCGGTCAATATTTCCGGATGGAGTCTCGGGCGCGACTCTGACAATGGGGTATCATCGCTGATTGGTGATGGTGCTCTTGGAGGAGGTCATGTCATGCTATGCTCTGGTCGACCTTCGCTACAGCCGAATCTGGGGGCCGATCTGGTGTACGATCTTGGAGCCACTGGCGTGCTCGGTCGCGGTGCCATCGATGGGCTGGAATTCAGTCAGGACGGTATCAAACTGACATGGACGGTTCCGGGCAGCTTGAACACGAACATAGTACAGCGCATCCAGTGGGACCCCTCGTGGGACATCGACGAGGATGAATCCTACACGTGGATTGGTGGCGACTGGTCAGAAGCAGCGAACTGGACTGTGACTGTTGACGGTACTCCCGGTTCGCTTTGACACTCTAGCGGGTATTGAAGCCCCTTGGGGCTTCCGACGGCATCGAGTTATTAGGGGGGTCGCACGGTCCCTGTCTCAGATACGATGCTAGGAACACCACAATACCAGCGAGACCGATGTGTGACAGGAGTGCACGGACTCGATGAAATCCTGCGCGGCGGCATTCCCTACGGGTCGACCCTATTGGTGGGAGGGACCTGCGGTTCGGGCAAGACCACACTTGCCATGGAGTTCGTCGTCAATGGGGCGGCAATGGGTGAGGCGACCGCCTACTTCGCCGCAACTGAGCCAAGCGTGAAACTTCTTGAGAACGTGCGTCAGTTCTCCTTCTTCGACATGGATATGGTCGACAAGGGGCTGCTCAACGTGTTCGACATGGACGTCGCCTACTCATGGCTTGGACTCACGAAAGCGACCTTCACGATGGATGATGTGAACGCTCTGGTGAAGGCAATTACAGACATCGTGAACACAATTGGAGTCACCCGGTTGGTCATCGATTCAGTCACCACCCTCTGCTACAAGATCCCAAACGAACAACTGATTCGCGACTTCCTATTCAGGTTGGGTAAGTCCCTCGCCACGCTGGGCTGCACCTCCATGCTGGTCGCCGAAATCACCTCTGCTGGCGCTAAGGCAAACTGGTCCTCATTCGGAGTTGAGGAGGCGATTCTAGACGGTATCATGGTGCTTGGGGACATCGATAGGATGGGACACTTGCTTCGATATCTGCAGGTAATCAAGATGCGAGGTACCGGCCACTCGCGAGCTAAGTATGCTCTCGAACTGACTCCGAACGGTGTCATGCTCACCCCGATGCTGAAATGGGGGGTTGACATCTGATAGAACTAGATCAACGCATAGCCGAACAGTTGACAGAAGTCACTGTCAATTCCTCGATGCAGGTTCGCTGCGGTACAAGCAACGCGTTCCTCGTGACCGCTTCACTGATTGAACCGCTGATCACCGAATTTCAGATGCAGGGAGTATACATCTCCGCAAGTCGTAGCGCGTTGGAGTTGATTGACACGTTCAACGAGATTGGTATTTCCACTGAAAACATCCACTTCATTGACTGCGTGTCCAGCGCACTTCTGGGAGGTACGGAGAACTCGTTCCCGAACGTCTCGTTCATCGACAGCCCGATTATGCTTGAGAGCATCTTACTGCGTACCCTCTACAACCTGAACACGATGCAGGTCGACTCGAAGTTCGTCATTCTGGACTCAGTGAACGCTCTAGCGATTTACAACGAGGGCCGCATGCTGGCAGAGTACCTGCACACGTTCATCAACACCTTCCGGGCTCGGGATGTGCTCTCGGCAATCATCAACGTACCCGACCAGACGCCACCGAGTGTTTTGGCGAACCTCGACCTCTATTGCACCGATTTGATTGACCGCGGTCAGGTGGTCATCTCTTGAGACGAATGGATGAGTGACGAAGGAGGTATCAGTTGATGGCACGCAAAATCCAGTTCGACCCTGAGGACGCTGAGTTCTTCGGTGAAGTTGGTAGCATCGGCGCTCCCAAGTTGGACAAGATGATGCGCGGCGGCATACCGCGAGGGTTCACCATACTGAGCATAGGGGAGCCGGGAGCAGGGATGGACCTGTTCTCCAAGCAATTCTCCTCGGTCGCCGAGGACCCTGAGAACACCATTCTCATATCCACAGGTGAGAGCCAGCAGGAGATTCTCCAGTTGTTCCGTCGTTACGAATGGCCATTGGACCTGCGTGTGCGCACCATCGGCGAAGAGTTCAACCAAAACGTGCTGGAGCGTGATCTTCAAGCGAGCAAATATCGTCTGGAAGGGTTCAGCATGGCAGACATCCAGAAACTAGCGCAGACCCGATTCGTGGAGAATGATGAGACCGATTATCTTACTGAGATGGTCAGCCAGGTGACCGACCTTGGTCCCTACTTCCGTTGCTGTGTCGACAACCTCGATTTCTTCTTCCAACGCCATGACGATTCACGGGTGATGGCGATGGTGCGAGTTATGCAGGCGCACACACAGTTGAACCGAGGGCTGTTGATGCTGTCAATATCGTCGGAAACCGTCAGCAAGACTCTCGAACGAGAATTGGCCCTCATATCCGACATCGTGTTCGATTTCGAGATCAAGATGATTGGAACCGAGTTCGAGACACGTATGGTCATTCGCAAGTTCCGCAACTCGCCCGAGAATCTCTCGGTGATGTCCTTCCGCGTCACCGAGGAAGAGGGAATCACGCCAGAGACCGTCGAGCGCATCATCTGACCCGACGACCGGGTCTGGTTCTCTGCGAGCGTTGGGTTGAAGGGCGAGCGGCTGCAAGCGGTTACCAATGGAGCGGGCGCGGCGCGAGCAGGATGAGTTGGCGGTATCCCCTGTCATCGCGACGACTCTGCTGCTGGCAATCACCGTGCTACTCGCCGGTGGAGTCTACATGATGATGTCCAACACCGTCAGCGCCCCCGACAAGGGAGTGCCTATCGCAAACGCCAACTTGCGTTCCTTGGACAACGGGTATCAGGTAGTGACAATCACCGATATGTCACAACAGGTGGAGACCTTCCGTATCAAGTTCCA
>CAXEUS010000085.1:0-1785 GCA_963999385.1 uncultured Candidatus Poseidoniales archaeon
TACTCATCACAATTCACTGGCTTCGCGGCCATACCAGTGAGTTCTAATGGTGACTACGTGCAACTCGTGGCTCCGGGATATTACATCGTGGGCATGGCTTGCACCAATGCTGCCAACACTCCGATATTCCTCTCCTTGACTCATAATGGAATGCAGGTATCCCAGAATGGTAGTCATACAGTTACGCAGATAGGTGTGAACACGAGTATTGGCCACGGTACAGTGCAGAGAGTCTACTTCTACTGGCATGACGGAGTCAATCAGGACAGTGGAGTGATCTCCCTCGTCCCTGTGCTCAACCAACAGAACGACCCGACGCCAAGAATATCGATGTGGCCGGGCAAGGTGAACCAGCACAACTGGAATGGAACTTGGTTGACAGACCCAGACGGTTCCTCCGGAGGTCATCCCTCAACCGACTATGCTAGTGACTATGGTGACCGTAAGGTGGACTACTGTCAGAAATGGTGGCCTAACGCGTACGCGGTGCAGTTGTTGCCGTTGCGCGAGACCATCACCTTCTACACGGCTGGCAACCAGGTTCCATATGTCTCTACGAGAGATGTCTACGAATGCCTGCTGAACGGAACAGTTCCGACTCCAGTCACACCACCCGCAGGCAACAACTCTGGTAACTCCAGTGGAAATGGAACCGTGCCGGGAAGCGGTAATGGTACACCCCCTGTTGGAAACGGCTCCTCATGCGGTGGGAATGGAACTGTGCCGGGAAGCGGTAACGGAACGAATCCACCTGTTGGAAATGGCTCCTCGAACGGTGGAAATGGAACCGTGCCGGGAAGCGGTAACGGAACGCCGCCGATGGGGAACGGATCCTCGAGTGGTGGCAGTGGCACTGTGCCAGGAAGTGGTAACGGAACGAGTCCGCCGGCGGGAAATGGCACTGTGCCGGGAGGCGGTAACGGAACCAGCCCGCCTGCTGGTAACGGCTCCTCGAACGGTGGTATTCACGAGATAGGAGACGCTGCCATACTAGATGCTGGTGTTCAAGCTGTCAAGGACGTCGTCTCTTCAGTCGACACAACAGAAGAGAAGATCGCCGCCACCGCCATGGTTGGAACGGGTGTTTTCTCAATGCTTGGATTGATTACGCGATTTATTACACGGGGCGCTCTCTGAATTCTGGGAAGCCAGAAACTGACGGTGCAACAAGTAATAATGAGAATGGTGGTGGGTGAATTATGTCGAGAGTAGTATATGCTGCTATATGTCTGGCCTTGTTGATGGTGCTATCTGCCACAGCGCCACTTGATGGGTCAACTGAAGTGGATGAACGAAATATCAAGTTGGCGGGTGATGAAGGTGGTGGAGATGATCCCACTCTCACACTGTTACAACCAACGGGTGGAGAGGTGTACGATGTTGGCGATGAAGTCGACATTCGCTACAGCAATTCAGACCTCTCTGGTGATATTGTCCTTGAATTGACTTTGAATGATGGAAATGGGTTTAGCACAATAGCAACAAAACCCGTATCACCATCTACCAGTTTTTATCACGAATGGACTGTACCTCCCACGCCAACAACTACCGCGCAAATACGCATTACGAGCACAAGTGATTCAACGATTACAGACATCAGTGATTACTTCACCATCGTTGGTGGTCCTTGTGACAATGTCACCGGAAATGTCGTTCAATGGGATTCGACGGTTGCTGCCAGTCCTGGTTATGCCTCGGGAACTCCTGTGGAATACACCTTGATGAGTGGAAATGTGTGGGTCTCACTAGTCGACAACAACGCAGACACCCCCGGTCCCGGGGACA
>CAXEUS010000086.1:0-2183 GCA_963999385.1 uncultured Candidatus Poseidoniales archaeon
CATCAACGGCACGGACGCTGACGCTGTGACCTCAACAGTGTTGGCATGGATTCAGAAGGAGGGGTGGGAATGGGCCATGGGGACCTGGATCGTCGACCTGACATACACGAATGATGGAGCAGCCCTTCCCCCTCAAAGGACGGCCGAATGCACCATCACGCTCACAATCGAGTACTATGATCCGCCAGGAGAGTCTGAATACACAACCAACAACACCACTGAAGAGCAGGTGAGGTCGTTCGGCTTGGCTGTCGGTGGAGTTCTGGGCTTACCCATCCTTGCCGGTACTCCGGTGTTGGCCTGGTTGGCGGGAAGACCGCCGTTGGTGTGAGGTGAGAGATTGAGCTGCCCCTTCTGTGAGATAATCGAGGACGAGACGCGCGAGGTCATCTGGGAGGATGAGCACGCCTTCGCCATCCGCGATAAGTATCCCATCTCACCCGGCCACGCGCTCATCATCCCCCGCCGCCACATCGCCTCCTTCTGGGAGTGCACCCCTGACGAATGGTCCTCCCTGTTCGCCGGCTCACAATGGGTGAAGGATGACCTGGAGATTACCTTCTCACATATCGATGGCTGGAATATCGGCGTGAACGTCGGAGAGGCTGCCGGACAGACGGTATTCCACGTTCACATGCACGTAGTGCCACGTTTCACCGGTGATGTTGACAACCCTACAGGTGGGGTTAGACATGTGGTTCCTGACAAGGCTGACTACCACTCGGCGTGAGCACCATCCGGGTGCTGCCATAGCGGCGGTGCATGGGGATTCCAACTCTCCAGATGCTGTGCGATTCTGTCTTCCATGACTTCGATTCCCAGTCCCGGGCCACGTGGGATGTCGACGAAGCCACCGTCCACTGTGAACGGTGTTGCGAGCAGGTCGAATTCCCACGCTTGTCCACCTCCGGGGGTGCCACCTCCAGCCCCGGCTCCTCCAAGGCTCTGGTATTCTTGGAATGCGTGTGCGGGTGATGCTGCGGCCACCTGCAGGCTCGCCGCCAACTGAATCGGTCCGTATGGACAGTGCGGAGCGAGCGAGGCCTGCGCTGCCTCGCACATCGCACCAATCTCGACACCGGCGCGGATGCCACCAACCAATGACAGATCAGGTTGCAACACGGCGGCGACCGGAGATGGGAACAAATGGTCGGCGAACTGGCGCTTGGTGAGTAACCGTTCTCCACACGCGAGCGGGAGTCGCTGGGAGGTATGCAACTCCTGCAGGTCTCGCAGGTGAGCGGCGCTGCCATCAGGAAGGCAGGGCTCCTCCACGAAGCAAGGGTCGAACGGCTCCAGCAGGGGTAGTAATCGACGGCTGGCGGCTGGTGATAATCGTCCATGAAGGTCAATTGCTAATTTCAATTCTCCAATTGCTTCTCTGACAGCGGAAACAACCGCAACAATGCCGCTCAGGTCGCCATCATCGGGAACATCCGCCATCGGCCCTGCTGGGCTGACCTTGACCATCGTCAGACCCTCGGAAATCGCTGCTTGGGCAGAAGTGGCGAACTCCCCTGGGGAGCTACCCCACAGGTTGCGATAGACCTGCACTCGGTTCCGAACCGGTCCTCCGAGGAGTTCGTGCACCGGCTTTCCCGAATCTTTGCCCGCAATGTCCCATAGTGCCATTTCGAGCGCGCTGATAGCGGTGTTCAGCACCGGCCCATCCCGCCAGAACCGACCCTTGTGCAGTTCCTGGCGAATTCGCTCGATTCCATCGATTTCCTGTCCTGTGATTCTGTCGCACATCGCGCTTAGCGCCGGCTCGACCTCGTCATGCAAATCGCCGAGCGCCTCACCCCAGCCTACCGTTCCGTCGTCGCTTTCGACGCGGAGCAACAGCCAGCGAGGTGGGCAACGAACGACTCGTGCGTCTCGCACTCTCAGCGTAACACCCCCCTGCGCTCAAGCATCCTAGAGGACAAGATGTCGGTGTTCTGTACGGTAAGTGACGATCCGAGGCCACATGCAAATGCACCCGCGTCTAGCCACCCCTCGACATCGTCGGGTGTGATTCCACCGGTTGGGAGCATATTCACCTGACGCATGGGGTCTGGAAGCCCAGCCATCATCTCTGGAGACCAACTGGTCACTGCCGGGTAGAGTTTCACCAGCATGGCTCCTGACAGATGTGCGTTCCACAATTCGTTTGCGGTGGAAGCGCCGGGAACGGCGAGCAC
>CAXEUS010000087.1:0-6115 GCA_963999385.1 uncultured Candidatus Poseidoniales archaeon
GCCTCAATCATCGTGATGTTGAGATTCGATTCGTCTAGGAAAGGTTCGAAGTCTTCGTATTCGACAAGCGTCCCCACCACACCATCCCACAGTACTAGGAACACCACTTTTCCAGATGCATCCTCGGTTAGGGCGAAGTCATCGTACAGCGAACCGGTGGATACCATCCAGTCTGAATTACTCGGATCGTCCAAGAAAATGAGTCGCAGATCGTATTCTGAATAGACCAGTACATGATTCTCTGACACCAACAATTCCGGATTGGAGAGATTGACTTGAGTCCGATAGGCAATACTGGTGGACAAGTCCCACATCGTCACGTTCGTACCACCGTCCGCGGTTTCTTCAGCAGCCACCAGCCAACCTCCTTCTCCAACAGCTTCCTCAGGCCAGGTGACGCCTTCTGCCGGGAAATCCTGGTGCGTCGCATCGTAGAGCAGCACACCACCAGTTGCCAGCAACATAACGACGATGACACTGCTCGTCTGCGTCGCCGACGGTCGCTTCAACCACTCGAGTGCATCCGTCCCCCATCCTTTCAGAACCTTGAGTGGACGGCTCAAATCAGCCAACAACCATGCCAGCCGCGTGTTGAATGCCCGTTCATCGAGCCAATGCCATACCCGTGCGTGCGTGCGCTCGGACAACTGAATTGCAATGGCTGCAACAATCATGCCTCCGATAATGTCCACGAACCAGTGGATACCCAGGTAAATGACGACAAAACCAGTGAGCAAGGTGAACACCCCGAGGAAGATGCGGAATCTGCGCCAGCGGTTGTCGTGATCCCAGCGATGTAGAGAGAGCCAAGCAGCGAATGGGAGACCGATGTGCAAACTTGGCATACCGTTGGTGAACGGGTCGATGCGCGTGAACCATGTCTGAATCTCTGGTGTCAAGTTGTAGGCGAGCGTTTCCATTCCGGGGATGAAATCGCCTGTGACTCGCACGTTGAAGAACAGGTAGAATGGAACCGCTAGAGCATACACGAAGAACATCGACAGGAACAATCGGTCGGCCATCCAGCGATCATCGAAGTAGACAAAGTAGAGTGTTGCTGTGTAGGTTACCAACATGTATCCAGCCACATAGAAGTGGGTAGCTAGGAAGGTGAGTGGTTCACTCAGGAAGAACTGCTGTACCCAGAGAGTGAGATCACCTTCTACTGCGTAGACGAATGGTGTCATATCCAGTCTGGCGTTGGCCATCAGGATGCGATCGAGCGAATCAAGCAGATCCTTCCAAACATAGATGCTGAACACCACTGCGATATGCATCCAGTAGCGCCGAAACATATCGACGAAGCCGGCCAGAGTAACCCGCTTTCCAGCAGGTTTGAACAGTGGCATCAGCAGGATTCCGCCGAGTAATGCGCTTGTCACCCAAGTGATGTAGACGCTCGTAACCGCTGCCAAGGCACTACCCCCTCAACGAATCTCTCCTGCGTCCCTGTTTTTCCCCATTCCGGCAACAGGAGATGCTCAGATGATTTTCAGCGATGAACTGGTGGAAGCGCTCATTCCTTCGAGAAGTCGATTGACTATCTCATCGAACGCCAGCGCGGACTCACCTTCTGGGTCTGCGATAATTCGGTGGACACCGTCATCACCACCGCGCACGATTCCGGGATCGAACGGAAGCCTACCAAGGAAGGGCACACCCAACTCTTCAGCGGCCTCTTCGCCGCCGCCCCGCTTGAACAGGTCGAGTGTCACACTCCACGCACCCTCATCGTCGCTCTCTACCTCGATTGGTACTCCATTCGGCCCCATCACGCTCACCTTAGAATTCGGCTCGGCCGTGCCTTTGAGCTTGTAGCCACTCATGTTCTCGATGATACCGAGTACAGGCACTTTCACCGTCTCAGCGAAGTTGATCGACTTCCGGCTATCCATCAGCGAGACCTCTTGCGGAGTGGTGATTACTACCACGCCATCGATGTTCGGCAGCGATTGTGCCACAGTGAGCGGCTCGTCGCTGGTTCCCGGTGGGAAGTCGATGACCATCGCATCCAACTCTCCCCAGGCGACGTCCCCGATGAACTGCTGAATGGCTCCAAGTTTGATTGGCCCGCGCCAGATGATTGCCGCATCGGGGTCCTCGAGCAAGAACGCCATCGAGATTACTTTGACTCCGTGTGGCCCGATAGCCGGGTGGATTTGACTCTCCTCAACCCGAAGATCATGACCAGTCATGCCGAGCATCTTGGGAACATTCGGGCCGGTGATGTCGATGTCCATGAGGCCAACTTTGAGCCCGCGGCGGGCGAGTGCGAGCGACAGTCCAGTGGCTACAGTCGTCTTTCCGACACCTCCCTTACCAGACAGAACCATCAGTTTGTGTTTGACCTGCTCACCAATCTTGGTGATGCGTAATTTTCGCTGCATCTGGGCATATGCCTGCTCCATCTTAGCCTGCTCTTCCCCGGACGCTTTCTCCTCAGCAGGGGGTGCTTCCGATGCCCCTCCACCCTCGTGATGTGAGATTGGTGAATCAGCCAACTCTTCCTCTCCGTCACTGGCGACCAATGAGCCTCATTTCAACCATTGGTTGTGTCCTATGAACACTTGATTCCAGAATCAATGGAGCCATTGTTGATGTAGTGTCGTTACGCTGACACCCTTCATCTTCAACTGATTTATCGAAGGCCGTGTTGAGAGAGCACGGCAGGGCATCCCGACAACCGTTTAAGCGGACTCCAAGTGGCGACGGAATACTGCGAGCGTAGTGTAGTGGTTATCACCGGGCGTTGCCAACGCCTGAACCCGAGTTCAACTCTCGGCGCTCGCACTCCAAACATCATCCAGAGAAGTATTTCCATACTAGGGTCGAGGTCATTGTACCTCATTGGCCGCCCCAGCGGTCATCCATGTTGTCTGTTCTACGTATGGCAATAGTGAGTCCGATAGCACCACCAATAAGGAGCAAGCCGACGATTACGAAGATTACTATCGTGGTGGAGGAATAATCGAGAAACTTCTCACCTGGATCGGTCAGGATGCTCGTCTCTGGCTCGGCCAGCATCACCTCGATTCGCACCACTGGGTCAGTGGCAGCCACATAGAGGTCAACGCCGCGGAACTGCAGTTCGACCGGGCTGCCGGTCGGCAATCCTTCGCGCACCTGCACCTCGATGGAATAGATTCCGTCCCCGGCAACTGTATCGGCCCCTTGGCCGTTGTCTGTCATCAACTGCCAATTCAAATCCTGACCGATGGGGGCGAGTTCCATCAGCCGCGCTTGGACAGCAGAAACTCCGTCCGGATCTTGTACCGCGACCGTCAACACGTAGGCAGAGGAACCCGAACCGGTGTCCGGGACCACAACCTGAGTGACGACTGCGCCATCCTTGTAGAGAGTGAAGTCGCTGATTGCCGGACCTTCGTTGAGAATGTACAGCCATGGAACAGGGGTGGTCACCACTTCCGAGGAATCCGGATCTGGAATATCCGAACTAGCGACCCATTGTCCATCGACGTGGACAACCTGACGAGCTGCCCATGCACCTGCACCGTCTTCTAGGTATACTGTAAGTCGCAAACCTCCCGGCACCAGAGATGCGGGAATCTGCACCATTCCTGACCATGAGTTTCCGCCATCGTCCGTAAGGTCAACGAGAGAGCCGCCCTCTGAGCGGAAGTCGACCGCGGTGCGCGCCACTCCCAAGGCATCCCAAGCCTGAATGCTGACAGTGAGGTTCTCACCTCGATGGACTGAATCAGTGGACATCTGGAAATCTGTGATTCGTGGTGCGCGGTGTGTCACCAACAGCGTGGCTGAGGGGTCGGTGATTGTGGTGAATGAGTCGGTGACCGTCACCGGTGTGGACAAGTTGCCCGCATCGGTTCCAGTGTAGACGATGGAGCCAGTATAGACATCGTCGTGTACCATGATGTCGCCGTCGATTCCAATGTCATTCAGGTCGAGCGTACCAAGTCCCATCGACGACAAGTCGACGCTTACCGTACGCACGTTCCAGTCGGGGTCAGAGATGACAGCCTCGACATGTACTAGTCGGCCGCCCTCGTTGACCACACTCCCCTCCTGCAAGCGGAAATCGCTAATCTGCGGGGGGGTGTTCTCCGACTCGCTGATGATTGCTGGGGAGATGACTCGCTCGAGTGATTGCACCTCGGTGAAGTTGAGTTGTTCGTCATCTCCGATGTCGAAACCGACGTCACGCTGCGCCTCGGCGATGAGGCCAGCGAGGATTCCGTTGTTCACCACAGAACCCGAGGCGGTGCCTGCGCCACTGTAGGTGCCGTTCCAGGTTGTCACCTGCATCACATGCCCGTCACGAGTGAATGTGTCGTATCCGTCGGCGGTGAGATCGAGCCACATCATATCGCTAGCATACAGAGATAGAGAATCCCCCTCTAACAGTTCAGTAGGGGCAAACCCAGCTTCACGGCTGATGTTAACGTCCCCGAGCATGCTCTCTTCAAGGGTATCATTCTGGGGAGTCGGAGCGATGGGGGAGTCCGGTGGCCATTCCTCACCTTGACTGGGGTCATCGGATTGCTCGTCCCAGCGGAAGCGGATGGTGCGATTGGTGTAATTGTCGTAAACCACTTCGTAGTCGTGAGTCTCGTTGTAGTAGGCGCCCACGCCGAGGTCACCCAGAACACCTCCTCCTGTGATGTTGTACCACACCTCCTGATGAATCAGGTTGATTGGCCACAACACCCCGGTAGCGTTGGCTGTCTCACCTGTGCTCTGAATGCCGCGCAGGATACCAAAACTTCCGCTGGTAGCTCCTGATATATCGCCATCCAGATGGATGCTGTCACCGGTCTTGTTACCGTCTTGGCTCTCGAAGAAGAACTCGATGATGTCTCCCGAGATCACAATCGACCCGTTCTCGTCATTGGTGTCGCTGAACAGGAAGGAACCATCACCGAGGAAGCGACTGAACTGACTCACCATGGTCCCGTTCTCTTTGCGCTCCCTGCTAATGAGTTCGTCGAGATCGAAATCCAAGTACCCATCATCTGTCTGCGTATGCATCTGAGCAGTCGCCTCAAACTCGGTGTTCTGGAGTACGCGCACATCACCAACATCCTCAATCTCAATCAATAGAAGAGAAAGAGAGCCGTTGATCGATGTTTCCTCATCTTCATCCTGTGAGGTGATGTTCAGCATTCCATTCGCCTCAAGGCGCATCGATTCCGATACTATCCCGTCCGCGAGAGAACGAGTGATGTAGGAATCGACCACATTGGCGGTTATCACCGTATTATCTCCTTCGTCATTCGTGTTCACGACGAGGTTTCCGGCTCCAACCATCTCGAACATCTGACTCTCCAGTTCGGCGCCGACCATTGTCTCGTTGAGCCAAATGCGAGTCAACTGCAGCGTGATTACCATGTTCGTATCGTCGGCGGTCTCATTGACGACCAGCGTGCCGTTCCCGAGTTCGTTATGTTCGAGTACCCCCGCTGTGCGCTTCTGCCAACCTTGGCCGGAGAAGTCGAGTTCGTAACTCTCCGAATCGCTTCCATTGACAATCGTTTGCTCCAACTCCCATTGAGTGGAGACGGTAATCTCGTGGTCGGACAGCGGTTGGTTCCACAGAGTCGCTACGACGGTTCGCGACGCGGATGGAGTCGAACCTTGAACCATCCATACTTCGACATCGATTGAATCCGCGAACGAGATGTTGGTAGGGGCGACCACACGATAGTGAGTGGCGTCGATTGGGTCGAGAGAGTGATTGGCATCACCCCAAGTGTAACTCCAAGACCCTAGAGCCGTTCCTATCGCATCAGAGTGAGTGACGTTCACCAACCAGTCGCTGGGGTCCGGGGCCGAACTGAATTCGATGACGTAACCATGTTCAGCATTATCGTCTCCGTCAGTGTCAACCCAATCCACATGGATGGAGATTTCAGGGAGTGGTTGTCCCTGTGCTACGATTGCAGGAGCGCCAGATGCTAGTAGAAGCATCGCTAGAATCAGCGTCAGAAGCGGTCGCGTTCCCTTACCATCCATGTGTAGACGGTTGGTCCGCTCCCTAATCAATCCCAACCATTCCCGATAGTGCCCCGAATCATTCGAGAGGGACCCTGATGTCAGAATAGAGGCTCTTCGTAATCATCCTCGTTTCGGTTCCAGA
>CAXEUS010000088.1:0-1945 GCA_963999385.1 uncultured Candidatus Poseidoniales archaeon
GTCGTGTGTGACGTAGACGGTCGTCGTCCCCAATTCATCGTGCAGACGGCGTATCTCGGTGCGCATCTGGTTACGCAGTTCAGCATCGAGGTTGGAAAGCGGCTCATCCATCAGCAGCACCTTTGGACGACGCACCAGGGCTCGTCCGAGCGCGACCCGCTGACGCTGACCACCAGAGAGTTCCTTCGGTTTCTTCGTCAAGTGTTCGGATAGCCCCAACAAATCGGCTGCCTCGGTGACGCGGATGGATATCTCAGAATCTGAGAGCCTCGCCTCCCCTTTCTGCATCCGGAGGCCGAACGAGAGATTGTCGCGAATCGTCATGTGCGGGTAAAGCGCGTAGCTCTGGAAGACCATGCCCACGTCGCGAGCCCCAGCAGGAAGGTCGTTCACCACGTTGTCGTCGATGAGGATCTTCCCCTCAGTCACATCCTCCAATCCAGCCAACATGCGTAGACTGGTCGACTTCCCACATCCGCTGGGTCCCACGAGCACCAGAAATTCGCCATCGTTCACGGTCAGATTCAGGTCAATGACTGCCTCCGTTCCGTCCTCGTAGCGCTTCGTCACCCCGTCGAACCTCACTTCCACCATTCGCTCACCCCTTGACGCCACCTGCTGATAGTCCTTCGACAAGGAACCTCTGGAAGAGTATGAACAGAACGACCACGGGTAGACTGACTAGCAGAGATGCAGCGGCGAAGTCACCCCAGGACTGGCTGGTGGCGGAGATCATCGAAGCGAGCCCCACAGGAAGGGTGTACATGTCGTTGGAGGTGTTGAAGGTGAGCGCCAGCAGAAACTCATTCCACGCCGCTAGGAATGAGAACAGCGCAGTGACCGCCACCGCCGGCAAGGAGAGAGGCAGCACGATCATGCGGAATACCTGCGGTTGCGTGCAACCGTCGAGCAGTGCTGCTTCCTCCAGTTCGCGGGGAATCGTGTCGAAGAATCCCTTGAGCATCCAGACACAGAGCGGTAGGGCGGTTACGGAGTAGGCAAGAATCAGTCCGAGCGACGAATTGAGCAACCCGAGCGACTTCATCACTAGGAAGTAGGGCACCAGGATGATGATTCCCGGGAACATCTGCACCAGCAGGAAGGAGAACATCGCCGGTTCACGACCCTTGAATTTGAAACGGCTGAAGGCATATCCAGCGGGAATCGCCAACGCCAGTCCGAGAATCGTCGTACCGATGCTGACCACCAGCGAATTGCGCAACCAGATCCAGAACGACTCTCCGCTCAGTACCTTAGAGAAGTGGGCTCCGGTGAAAGCATCGAACACCTCTCCACCCAAGGCATTGCCCGGTGAGATGGCGGTGTCGAGAATCCAAATCACCGGAATCAGCACCACCGCAACTGCGTGAAGCAGGACGATGTGTGCGCCCGCTGCCGAAAGGCGAGGGCCAAGGAGGCGGTTGCGGAAGAGACCACGCTCAGCCTCCTCAAGGGTCATGTCACCTCTGACCCAAGCGGAGACATGTGGCGTCGACAGCCACCAGATGGCTGCAGCAGATGGCAGCATCAGCCATGCCCTCGCCCACAGGTCGAACATTACTAAGTCGGACGTGGCAAATCTCAGCACCCCGGATGCCATGGCGAACCCTGCAACGACGATGGCGAAATCCCGTCGAGAGCTTGCTCCCTCCTCAGGCAGCATCATCAGCAGGATGCCAAGGACGCAGACGTCGAGCCACGAGAGCAGCATTCCATCGCCGCTGCGCAGCCACTCCACTGGGATAATCGCCAGATTGACGCAGATGGCGGAGATGAGCCACACGCGCAGCGTCGAGAGCTCGACAGGGCGGTAATGCCTCTTGGCCAGGTCCGAACTCATGCCACCGCCTCCGTAGCATTGGTTCGCTTCAGGTATACCCAGGAGAAGCATACCAGCATGGCGAATATGACCACCGACCACGCTGCGGCAACTCCGTAGGCGCCA
>CAXEUS010000089.1:0-3981 GCA_963999385.1 uncultured Candidatus Poseidoniales archaeon
ACTGGACACAGAGCACCTGCGCGCCTTCCTCTCAGGTCCATGGTTGGTAACTGTTCGTGACGCTGAACTACCAGGACTAACTGAATTCCGCAGCCGATTCCATTCATCCAAATCACGTAAGCGAGCTGACCTCGGTTCCGACTATCTGCTGTATGACCTGCTCGATTCGATTGCTGACGACTGGTATCGTCTGCTCGACGGATTCAGCGACCAACTCGATGAGTTGGAGGACCAGGTGTTCGACCCCTCGCGCAAGTATCCCAATCTGCTAGAGGCCCTGCATGAACTCAAGGGAGATCTGCGTGAGATCTCGAGGTCGACAACCCCCCTGAACGAGATAGTCCAGCGGATGCTGCGTCCGGACAAGGAATTCGTGAGCCAGGAAACTGAGGACTACTTTCGCGATCTGGGTGACCTGATGCACTCGCTCGTACGTCGTGTCGAGAACTACAATGCCGGAGCCGCCAGCACTCGTGACACATACATCTCACAGTATTCCATGCGCCTCGCTGAGGAGCAGGCAAACGTCGGTGAGGTGATGCGCACGCTCACCATCATCGCCACCATCATGCTCCCACTGACGCTCATCGCAGGTGTTTTCGGAATGAATACAGATGTGCTGCCGTTCTCCTCCGGAGATGGATTTTGGTACATCATCACGGCGATGGGGTTGTTCTCTGGACTGATGCTCCTCTGGTTCCGCGGCAAGGGCTGGATTGGCCGCAAATGAGTGATTGTGAGCGTATCACTCGGATTCTTGGTGGATATCAGCATCCCAACGAGCCTGCTTGCGCTGCTCTACCTCAGCCAGCTTCGTGCGCAGTTTACCGAACAGGAAGCGGAAGACGATGAACAGCACCGCCGCATCGAACACAATCCAGAACGCATAGCGCAGTGTCTCGTCCATCAGCGCACCTCGACAGTGAGAACATCGGGCCCCAGCGTATGACGATTCTCACTCCGAAGAATCGAAAGTTCAGCGGTCCGACCAACGGGTCCAGCGTCCGGATTGCTTGTTGAAGTGCAGCCCGGCCTTCTTCATCCACTTGTTGAACTTGGTCGCACCTGCACCGGTTGCGACGATGAAATCCTCGCGGTCCTCCTGCGCCTGGATGTAACTCTTGGCGGCCAGAGTCTGGTCGATCCAGTCGTTGATGGCCATCAAGCCGCCTGACAGATTGCTCTCCTCGACAGCCGCTTCTAGTTCATCGGCACTGGCGCCGGTAGCTTCCAAATCCTGACGGATGATGTCCGCCACAGTCGATACCTTGGCTTCTACCGGTGGCTTGGCAATCGGTATCCGGGGTGGCTTGTTTGGGTCGATTTTGATTCTGGTTCCAGTGTTCAGGTGATTATCCACGACCTGCGACATAGGAGCTTCGAACTCGTGTTCGCAGTCCCAGCAGATGAAACTCCATCCATTTGTGTTATCACCATTCAGATTGCTTCCACGCGGGTCGAGTTCCTCGCCGCACTCCGGGCAGGCATGAATGCACAGGGTTGGGACGACCTTGCGTCGGAAGTCGACGATGTCCTGAGGGGTTCCAGTGAGTTCCAGCAGTTCGTGATCGCGGGCTGCTTCCAGACCGCGTGTCTCCAACTGATCGCGAATCTTCGTGCGCTGCTCATCCTTGGACTCATCATCGAAGTTGTTCTCCAACTTGCAGATGAGTTCGATGCTCTTTCCAAGTCGATTCATGACCAACTTCTGGCTGCGGAATGCCTCTACCCGCGTGAGTTTGAGTCGCTCCTTCTCCTCGATGAGTTCAGCGAGGATGTCCTTCTGCTGGCGACGAAGCCTCTGCTCCTGAACGCGGCCCAATTTCTTCGGCGTGTCCGAGAGCACCTTCGACAGATAGCGCTCACGGCCGGCTTGACTCGGTCCGGTCGCGATGACCTCGATGACGCTGCTAGCGACCGATTTCTTGAGGCCGTAATTACCGATGAGTTGGTCTGAATTCATCTTCTTGAGGCCGCCGATGGTTACACCAGCATCCGCCAAAGTCTGAGCAGTTACCTCGTCAACACCGCGCCTGAGCAATGCCAGATATGTGTCCTTCTTCGCCATCCGATGTACCCCCTGCGAGGGTCCGGAGCCAGCCTCCCTCTTTGAACCCGGCGTTCTCACGATGCTAATCCGCTTGCAGAGTTCCAATTTCAAGCATTGAGAGCCAACTGGAGAGAGTCAGCCACTCCTGCTGTGTCAGCGATTCCGGCCTTAGGTCGAGAAAACTACTCGGCAAACCCGCCAATTCATCACCCTTTGAGAGCTCCTGGACAGCATCTGACCAACGTGACCGATGCCATCCCGGTATTCGTAAGAGACGCTTGGGGGGATTCGCCAACCTGTTGCGTAACTTCTTGCGGCGCTGCTCGAAGCAATGCCTCACCAGCAGGCGAGAGAAGCGAGCGTCGGCGGGTTCGAGCGTTTCACCGAGCGGATGACCTGGGTCCTGCATCAGCACAGTCACGAGGTCGTCGGGGGTGAGTTTGACCATTCGACTGTCCACCGCCGGATGCGGGGAGAATGAGTGTGGAGGCACCTTGAGATCCAGTTCACATCTCCATGAGAATGCCAGAGACATGCCGAGCGGCCCGTGCGAGGGCTCTCCAGCGGTCATGCCGACCTTGGTGGCGAACTCCTCCTGCAGCAACAGCACCACCGCGGCGAGTCCAGAATTTCCCATCCGCAGCGCGTCGCGCTGGTAGCGCTCGATACGCTCTATGAGCGGACTCGATATCTGGTAAGGTGGGTTGCAAACAACATGGGTCAGTCCATCGGGCCATGCAATCGCAACCGCATCGCCTTCGACAACCTCCAATCGGTGATTACCAATCTCGGCGGAGAACACTCTGTGCAGATGAGCGGCGGCTTCCGAATCGAGTTCGATGGCGTGCACTAATGCACCAGCATCGAGCAGACTCTTGGTGAGCGTACCTGGACCTGGGCCTACCTCCAGTACTCTGGCATCTGACTGAATATCAGCAAGTTCCACAGCGCGGGCCAGCACAGTTTCATCGAGAAGGAAATGCTGACCCAGTCGCTTGTCAGGTCTGGTTCTGTCCAGCAACAATTCCACCAGTTCACGCACCTGCTCGGACGCCTCATCGGCGGCCATCAGCATCACGCATCCGGGATACGCACCACATGGTCGAGCAGGCTCGGTGTTATCTGCGGATCCTTCAACTCCTCGACCAGTCTATCACAGAGCAGTTGCGTGGAATCTATGTCACACGCTTCATCCACTTCAGTGAAGGTGTCCCACCCAAGTCTTCCGCGAGCCTCAACCATCTTGATTGCCTTAGATGGACCGATTCCGGGGAGCAGTTGGAACGCGTGGAACTTCCTAGAGAGGTTGCCTGCACGGTTGTAGAAGGCGAGGAATTTGTCAGGAAGGTCGCTAATCAGTTCGTGTACCACGTCAGTGAGTACTGCTTGAGCACCGGCAGGCATGTCTCGGTATCTAGCACCTCCAAGAATGGTAGCGACATCTCCTCCCTCGTCCTCTTCGTTGGGTAGAATGAGTCGATCACCAGCAAATAGTGGGCCGCAGCCTGCTCGTGCGCGCACACGTATGGTGTAGAGTCCGCCCTCACAGATGCAGTAGACGACTCCACCTCCCTCGCCGGAACCCTGCTGTGAGAGAACGCGGCAACTCTCTTCGGAATCCCACGGATGTTCACGTTCGCGACCGCCTGCGCGGGGCTGTCTGTCTGGTCCCGGCTGCATGTTCCTCAACCCTCAGAAGTCAGTCTACGCATTAATCCCAACGAATGGGAGTCACGACACCTGCTTACGCACGATATCAATCACGGCCTCAATTTCATCTGCATCCATGGCGATGCGCTTCGACGCTAGAATGGCACGCAGTTCCTCTGCATGAGTAGGCATCATCTCAGCGATTTTGGCAGCGATCCCAGGAGCCTTCGCCAATTTCTCCACCTCAAGCAGATCTTTGTACAGCGCAGCGAACACCTTTG
>CAXEUS010000090.1:0-13532 GCA_963999385.1 uncultured Candidatus Poseidoniales archaeon
ACATTTCCTGTCTCGATGTCCGAGTAGTGGACTCCACCAGAACCACCCAGAGGATTCCAGGTTCCGGTCTGTTGCAGTCCTCCATCCATGGCGAGCCAGTTCGCGTTGGGCTCGACAGTCTTGCTCTCAGGTGCCTTGAGCGATATTGCCATCCTGATGCCTATGGAAACAGCGTCAATATCAGAATCTGATTCCATGTCACCGACGAAGTTCAGCGCGCTGCTCTGGTTCCACCAAATCGGGAAACCGTTGAGGTCGGTTCCTTGGATCACAATGTCCGTCTCATCCAGCGCCTCTGTGAACTCTGCATTCAGGGTCGCATCCAGACTGTCGCCGACCACCAGACTGCTGGAGATGATTGCTGAACCGACCAGCAAGCCTACCACAATCAGTGCCGTGTTGCGCTTCCTGCGACGCAGGTTACGCAACGCCATGGTGCCCACGATTCGCTGGCGCGGTTCGAGCAGCATACGAAGAATGGAGTGGATGATGATGGCGGAAACGAGTCCGAGGAACAAGGCGGTGACTCTCCAACTGAAGGTGATGCCGTCCGGTGAATCCTCAATGGAGCGGAGTACGAAATAGTACACCAGCGCTATCGACGACAACGAAACTGCCCAAGCCGCGACCTTACGCGCCGCAGAGATATACTTCGCATCGAATGCCATCAAAGCACCTTGTTCATTCCTCGGAATCAGCTGATTCAACGAGTTTCTCATCGGAGACAATCAAACCATCCCTGATGCTGATTATCCGGGTACACTGGCGGGCAATCTCCTCCTCATGCGTCACTACGAGGAATGTGATGCCGCGTGAGCGATTGAGATCCACCAGCAGTTCGATGACCGTCTCGGACGTTGAGGTATCCAAGTTCCCTGTGGGCTCATCGGCGAGGATAAGCGCAGGTTCGTGAACGAAGGCCCGAGCGACTGTGACTCTCTGCTGCTCTCCACCTGAGAGTTCAGATGGGAGATGTCCGGCTCGGTCGCGCAATCCTACCGATTCCAGAGCCGACAACGACCTCACTCTCGCTTCCGCTGGAGATATGTCGTTCATCAGCAGGGGCAACTCGACGTTCTCCACGGCTGACAGAACAGGTAGCAGGTTGAACGACTGGAAGACGAATCCGAGGCGCTCTGCTCGCATTCTGGTTCGTTCCTTGTCCGACATCTCGGAAACTGGTTTACCGTTCACCATCACCTCTCCGGCAGTGAACTCATCCAGACTTGATACGCAGTTTAGAAAGGTGGTTTTACCGCATCCAGATGGACCCATGATGGCGACCATCTCCCCCGCGTTGATCGACAGGTCTACGCCGCGTAATGCCTGTACCTGAGTAGAACCGGTATCGTAGACTTTCCACAGCTCTTTTGCTTCCATTACGGAACTCATGTGCGCGCGCGACCGGGAGCCATGTATTATTACCACCGTTCACGGCCCATCAAACGATGGATGAGGAAGCAATCAGGAAGGCTGTCAAGGTGACAGTTCGACTGTTCGGACCTTTGGCCGATGAATTCGGAGTTCGCGAACTAGAACTTCCTATGCTGCTCGGAGCAACAATCGCTGACCTAGCTGCACATCTAGAACTGGCGCAGGCTTTGGACCAAGGTGTCAAGGTGGCCCAGGATGGCACATTCTGCCCCCCGGAGACCGAGCTCATCGACGGGGCAGAGATTGCGTTCCTTCCCCCGGTATCGGGTGGATGATATCTGCGCTACTCGCTCGTCTACGGGTTATTGCTGGAGACGCGATAATCTCTGAATCGAAGCGGGGCAGGGCGAATCCTTGAATGGGTGAATCCGACACGACGGGGTGAAGTGAACAGACATGGGTACTCCAGGCGTCAGCGAACTGCTGTTGATTCTCGGGATATTCGTGCTCTTCTTCGGAGTTGACAGGCTCCCCAAAATCGCCCGCGCTCTAGGGCAGGCGAAAGGTGAGTTCAACGAGGGGCTATCCGACAGCAGGAAGGGCGTTACCGAAGGCGATTTGGACCGTGGTGGACAGACGGAGACAGTCGCGGTTGCCGGGCAAGCCGATGTCGAAGGGATGACCGTGGACGAAGCGCTCGTCGCAGTCGAAGAAGAGTGATCAGCGGCTTCTCAGTCGCATCTCATTGCCACACTCGGGGCATTCCGACGTCTCTTGGCGGCTTTGGCTCTCCTGCTCTGCAGCAGCTGCTTGATGACCGCAGGCACGGCACACTACTCTCCACTCCCGGCGCTCAGTGATTCCTTCTGTCAGAACAGCGCTGTACGGAATGCCCGCGCTCTTGGCGCAGTTCATCAGACGGTAGTCGTCGGTGACCAGTTCGACCTCCATCTCTAGTGCCAGCGCGAGCAGGCTGACATCTGTAGGTGAAAGTCCAGCAAGATCTCCCGTGGAACGAGCCACCTCTCTAGCTCGGTTAATCGCCTCCTCAGACGGCTCGCGCCACTCCAGAGTCACGCCTCCCAGCAGCAGTGCTCTCTCTTGTGAGAAGCGCTCCACCTCCCTCATCTGCGCCGGGACTACCGAACCATGGGCCAGATTCTCGATGGGCCAATGGAGCAGAGCGGAAGTGTCGAGCACTCGTGGTGCAGACCCAGCATCAGTCATGTCCGCGTCGCTGTTGGTCGTTGCCATAGCGGTGCCGGTTCGCTCACGCCTCCGTTCGCGGGAGCCGAACCTTCATGCACAGCAGCCAGCGGGCTGTCGCCATGGCATTCTGGGATGCTTGGACCGACCCCGCGCTAGCGTGGTTCGCCGACAACGGATTGGTCGGGCTCGGTCTACTCACATTCACGGAGTCGTTCATCCAACCAATTCCTCCCGATCCACTCATCTTGTTGATGGCGGGGGCGAGTGAGCCACCCAGACTCCTGCTCATCTTCTTGATTGCCACATTCACCAGCGTCGCCGGTTCTCTGGTTGCTTGGTGGATGGGAGACAAGTGGGGGAAGCCATTACTCGACAGATTTGCCAAGCCAGCGACAGTACGTAAATTCGATACACTGGTCACCCGTTACGGCTCGTTTGGGGTGTTCATAGCCGCCCTCTCTCCGATTCCCTACAAAGTGCTGGGATGGTGTGCTGGCATGGGTGGGATGGATCACCGAACGTTCATCGCCGCTGGTCTCGTGGGTCGAGGAATCAGGTTCGGTGTTGAGGTGCTGCTTGTCGGCATCTACGGAAATCTACTGTTGGACTTCCTTAAGGGACCGGGATTCATGGTAATCAGTCTAGCCGCCGCATTGCTCGCTTGGCCGGCATGGCGTTGGTGGGAAGGGCTCGATCAGACACCAGAAGAGGAAGAGTGAGAACAGTCTCAGTGTGGAATGATTGATCACCGCCTGACCGAGATGGTTATGCACATTCCGCCGCCCGCTCACGGTGCTGAAGCCCCGTTGGTGTAGCCCGGTCCATCATCCCGGCCTTTCGAGCCGGTCACGCGGGTTCGAATCCCGCACGGGGCATTCCGCAATTCAATAGATTGAACGCTTCCTATAGGAAGCGAGCAGCCCGGTGAGAATTACTCCAGCCGCTGCACCGAATACCAATCCCTGTCCACGCGCCCCGCTTCCCGCGAGATCTTGGAAGGCGAGAGCAAGCGCGATGCTGATTGGCCCGATGAAAACCAGAAAGCGTCTCATCCACAATCCCAACGAGGGACGCTCACCCATAGGCCTCAGCGTGATGGAGCCGGCCTTCGGAATCAACTGCCAGTCAAGTTGGCGCGCCACCTGATTCAGACGCTCCTGTACCAGCGGACGTAGTACTGGGCGGCTGTTGGCAGAATGTTTTCCTCGTCCTGTGATTATGCGCAATCTTCCCATTTGCTCACGATTCTGGATGATGACGTCAAGCATCTTGCGCGTTCCCTCGGCATCGATATCATGCAAATCGATGGTCATCGTCCCCCGGTCTAGGCGAACGTGGGTGTCCAGCCTCCACGCCCTCTCTCTCGCCCATGGGAGAGATGCCGCATGTGCTTCGAGCGGGCGCAGCAATTCCCTCAGGTTGGCTAGTTCATCCTCTCGGGTGATTCCGCTCTCCCATCGATCCTGCTTGATCTCAAACAGCCTCCACGACCCATAGACAAGCACGATGACTGCGACTCCTCCTCCAATCAGGCCTCCAGTGCGCAGACTTCGCGTAGGATCTCCGTCAGTCCCTGTTGCGAAGTAGGCGACGAACGTTCCCATCGTCGCCACCATGATGCCGAGCACCAGTGATATTCCGATGAGGTCCCTGAAGTTGACATCGGCCATGTCCGTCGCCGTCTCCGTGGCCCATTTCACGCTTCTGTATGCCCAAAGCATATTGCAAACGGTTCTCTCGCTCAAACCGATGCCCGGAGAGGAACAGCCCACGCGCAGCGGTCTACTCGACCGAGCGCGTGAAATGCGCATTGGGTACTGGGTGGGAGGAATCGCGCTGGGATACCTGCTGGCGTCGTTCATCGTGCCAGCGCTGCTGCCAGTTGATTCGATACCTGAACTGTCGGGGAGAGCGAACGCCTTCGACTATGCCAACAAGGATGGTGGATGGGGTGGTGCAGGAAACGAGCCTCACTCAGAGGAAGGAGACATGTTCCACGACCAGGCGGCCCATGGGGGGAAGTTCGCATGGACGGAGCTCGATTTGTTCTCAGCATTCATCTACGGTTTCGGTGACCTCAACTGCCATCAGAAGCACGAGCGATCGTGGACGGTCAACGGGAATCAGATGCCAGTCTGCACCCGAGATATCGGCATCTTCGCCGGTATCGCCGTCGCTGGATTTCTCTTCTCTCGTCGCGGCGTCAATCGTTGGACTGTACGGGATTCGGTACTCTCGGTAGCTCCCGATGACTGGGTGGCGGACTTCTACCTCAGGGACAGACGGGCGCTGCTTGCCTTCGGTGGCCTCTTCCTCTTCCTGCTACCGGTGGCGCTTGACGGTGGAATTCAGGCGCTGACCGATTATGAATCGAACCATCTCAAGCGAATCGTTACCGGGGTTCTGATGGGATTCGCAATCGGGCTTCTGATTTCGGCCATGTTCTCAGCCCAGCCACGGGCGTTCGCAAACGGCCCGGGGCAGGTGCGCTTACCTGCGAACGCGCGACTTGTGCTGTTCGACGAGAACACCGAGACTGGGCAGGATGACGAGGAATGAGCGGTCAGGCGGGACCATCGCGCCACCACATTCGCAGGCCGTCGATGTCGGTCGGGGCGTCATAATCGGTGGCGCCGCTGCCCAACTCCTCAATTCGCGACAGGCAGGCATCTGCGCGAGCGCGCATGGCAGCGTCGGGATTACGGCCGAGAACCTTGTTCAGGGCACTCTTCCAAGATGACTCTGGATTGTTCTGCATCAATTCCGACAGAGCCTCCTTGAGTGGCCAGAGTGCCAATCCCAGCCGTCCATACGCCTGCCAGTCAGGGCGCAGTTCCGAGCGAGGGGCATCGGCTCCCTTGAGCGGTCTGTGTACGCGCACCCAACCTGACTGCTCGTGCAGGAACTTCACCATCCGCTGAGTATGCCTGCTGGTAACTGCGCGTACTGGCCCGAGCCAGCGACGCAGTTCACTCACTTCGGCACCAGGAAGCAGTGAGAGTGTGCCGACGATTGACACCACGGTGTGAGCGAGCGGATCTTGGGGCACATCCGCTCGCGTGTCAACCGGAACAGAATTCCATGCTTTTCTGTACAATAAGTCCGCCTGCTGCATCACCCGCCACGGTTTCTCTCCATTCAACCAGTTGGAATTGCTCCGTGGAGGAGGGGTATCGACCACATCCAACGTCCGTTGACCTCTTTGCCAGCGCAGCGCACTGCCGAGCAGATGGCATTCCACCTCATCGAGGCTGACATTGAGGGGCCGTGCACGGCGATAGAGGAAGTCCCGAATCACACGTTGTAGTTTCTTTTTGAGGTCAATCTTCCCACCATCGTTGACGACTGGACCCGCAATCTCTCCCTTGTCAAACGGTGCTGGCATTCGCACCTCGCCTCCAAGCAGGGAGGCGTATCCGGCGCGAATCAGAGTCTGCAACTCATCTGTCTCGAAGTACTCCTGCTTATCGGCATCTCGAGTTGATATCTCGCCGCTAAGGGCACCCTTGGAGATGCGTTGCAACGCTACCGCGGGATCGCAATCGACCCACACACAGAGATCAGGGACGCAAGCCGCTGAATTCAGACGAGCCACTTCTCCGAGGCCAAGGTCGCCAACGATTCCTTGGTAGACCAGCGACGAGTGTACATTGCGCTCACTGATGACAACCTCTCCCCGAGCGAGTCTAGGCACTATCCATGCATGCGAATGATCCAGCCTATCTGCTGCGAACATACTCGCCTCGTGTACCGGTCCAGCCTCACCAGTGCGCACAGCTTCGACCGCTAACTTCCCGAGCGGATGATTCCGTCGTGGTTCACCGGTGACGGAGACATCGGTGAACGTGAACTCCTCGGAGCATATCTCAGCCAGCATCTGGGTGGCTATTCCCTTGCCACTGCCATCTCCACCTTCCACCGTGATGAGATACATGGCTGCGCCTCCTGCCCTCCATGATACTCTGAGGCGCATGAACCTCTCGGCAGAGAATCTTCACTCGTCTGCATATGGGCGATACTGGTCGAGGAATTGCGGTCGTGCAATCATCAGCAGCGCCATTCCCATCAAGATGAGCAAGGGTCCGAAGAAGATATTCCCGCGGCTGAACAGACCGAGCCCGCACAGCCACTGTGTGCGCCGATACCTCAATCCGCGCCTAGCCTCGGAGGCGCCGGCAAAGCCGAGACCCGCTGCAATCAGTGAGAGGAAGGCGATTGCCGTGGACAACTGTACCGCTGAAGCCAGTCCACTCTCTGTGCGCAAATCCCGCTCATCAACACCTTCGCCAACTCTCAGAGTCAGCGTGACCTCCGGGAATTCACCGGGAACCAGAGTTCGCTCGATGGTGACGTTGCCAGCGTGGGTGACCCGCAGCAGCATATTCTCCCTTGGGAGGTCGGTGAGGGTGAATCTGCCATCGGAACCTGTCTGCGTTCGCGCCTCAGATGAATCATCGGATAAGCGCAGCAACTCCACCTGCACCCCTTCGACCGGCTCGCCTCCGGTGTTGTTCTCTGCATCGAGTTCATTCAACACCAATCCATGCAGGTCAACCGATTCCTGAGCCTCGAACAGTGGGCTTGAGATGAGGTCACGGGGATCAGAAGAGACGAGCAACATCCCGCTAGTTACGCCCAGGAGGCTTCCTACGACAACCAGCAGCACCGCCAGATTGCGAACCCAGTCTTCCTCGGCTCGCTCGCGAAGAGCAGCGGGAAGATGAGACATCGCCGCATCGCCGCCCTGCTCAATTGCCTTGCGGGTTCGCTCGCGGTTCAGTGCCCGCTGGTGAGCTGCCCTTCGTCTACGGCGATTGATTCGATTCATCAAACCGCCCGGTGAATCGCTGTCTTGAGAATCATCAACGGTGTCGTCATCATCGAATTCGACGCCATCATCCTCTAGTTGTGAGCGCACCCGGCCGCGGAGTTCATCCAGACGCCGCTGGCGGTCATCATCGTCGCTCATCGGTCATCCTCCACAGGGGCGCGAGACGCGGGCGGGTTGTGAATGCGACGCTGACTTCCGGAGCCGGGAGTGCCGCTCGTCCACAAGAACAGCATGACCAGAGTCAACGGTATACCGAGCCAGAACGACAATGAGAGCACCTCCGAGCGAGGTGGGGAACTGGTGGCACTTGTCACTGATTCCGGTTCGGTGTTGTTATCCTCAAACGGTTCCTGAACCGACTCGAATCTCACCAAGTGCATCGAAGTCCAGTTCTTGCCCGTAATCAGGAATGCGTCATGCTCTGCGACGTAGGCGATGCCGTTCAGAACCATGTTGAATCGACCTGACTTCGATTCGGCCAACTGTGAGGCATCGACTGTGAACTCCACCACTCCCGTTGTCGAATTGATTGCTAGGATAGAATCGCTTCCCCAGACGTTCGCGTAAATCATCCCCCCGGAACACTCCAACTCGTTGAGTTGGTTTGTCGGATGACCGTCGAGAGTGACTTCGATGGTACTCTGAACAGTGAAATCTTCAGGGTCCCTGAAGGCCAGTTCGGACGTTCCGTTGGACATCACCAGATGGGTGCCATCGTTGCACAGCCCCCAGCCATCGCCGGAATAGGTGTGATTGCCGACTATCTCGAAGGTCTCGATGTCGAATATGAGTGCGATTCCTTCCTTCCAAGTCAGCATCACTATGGTGTCTCCGACAACGGTTATTCCCTCACCGAACAGACTCTCGTTGATTTGCATTTGACGCAGGATCTCGCCGCTCGATGGATTCACCTCTCTGAGGCTCGAATGACCGTACAGTCCGGTGCTCTCGTACAGCGAACCATCATGCATCTCCAATCCCTGTGTAAATGCCAACCCATCATGGAAATGAGACGAAATAACGTGCAACTCAGCCTCTCCTGAGTCACCTTCTGCAACATATGGAGTGAGGATAAGAAACAACACGACCAGTACTACCATGAAGACGCCCGGCGCCACGACTGGCCGAATCATGTACGAACCATGCTCCATGGTGTCTTAAATAGGTCATTAGAGTGGTCTCGACGTGAGCATGCGTAGCATGCGTCACGTAAGGTGTTCCGATGTCTGAACTCACATTGAACTCAACGCCACGCCAAGCACTGTTGCTGACCATGGTCATGGTGGTCGCATCGCTATCACCACTGTTCGCAGCAGCAGAGGCTGAACAGTCGGGATGGGTGGACCCCGGGGGGGTGGTGTATGGGGACCTGACGGATTTCGATGGCCAAACCATGGGTAAGCCGTATCTGTTCTCCGATGAGGATGAACCGATTTGGTCTGCAACCCGAGTCATGAAGAAAGCGTGGACTGATGCTGGATATCCCGACCTGTTCCTTCCGTTCTCCTCAGAGAATGTCGCTCCGATGTCCAGCAGAAGCAACCATTGCGTTCCCTATCAGCAAGGCCAGACCCTCACCGTGCCCATCAGCGGAGGGCAGGTAGCGGTCACCGTCGAGAAGGTGACGTCAACGGCCGCATTCTTGGTTGAGAGCTCACAGACCATTCCTTCGTCGACGTTGAACAATTTCGCATCCACTTGGGATTCAACAATTTACCCGGTGAACACGCAGTACTTCGGGGTCGCCCCCGATGTGGACAACAACTGCCAGATTGAGATTGTCATCTACGACATCGACGGAGGCGGCAACACTGGTGGATACTTCTCACCTGGGCTGTCCGGCTCGCGAGAGTCGCTGTTCGTCGATGTGGCTGACCTAGGCTGGGGGAACACCATTCTGGCGCATGAATTCCAGCATCTGCTGCACAACGCCCGCGACCCGTTCGAGTACATCTGGATTGACGAGGGCAACGCAGACATGGCCGCCTACCTATGCTTCGGTGCCACTGGCACAATCATCGGCCATGCGAACTCCTGGGCACAGTCGCCACACATCTCCGTACGTTGGTGGAACCAGTCGCTCGCCGACTATGGTGCCGGCTTCTTGTTCATGCTCTTCCTCGCCTCAAAACTCGGGGGAGGGCAGGCAATCAGAGCACTGGTTGCAGATACCTCCACAGGGGGTGCGGGAATCGAGAATCTAGCCCAGAATCCGGTCCCAGGATCTCCAGGAAACATCGGTTATACGATGGAAGAAATATTCGCCAACTTCACCATCGCTACCTTGCTTGATTCCAGCCAGAATCCGTTCGGACTGGACAACGTCGACATGTACACAGGCTGCGGCGGAGGTCAGTTCTGCACCCTGCAGATCACCGACTACAACGACGCATGGGGCAACACCTGGTCACGTCTGGGAGACGACCTGTGGGGCTGGGGAGCCAGGGCGTACAAGTTCATCCAAGGAACAGGGGCACCGCTCAACGTGATGATTCAAGCGTCCGAGGTGGACTTCGGAGGTCGTCTACTCTACAGAGACGTGGCTTCGGGAACTTGGATTGCAGAGAAACTGGTGTTCAACGGTGGGATGGCTACTGGGTTGGTGCCCGGATTCGGAAACATCAGCGATGAGGCATACGTCGTCGTATGGTACGAGAGTCTAGTCGATGACTGCGACTACACCTACCCCAACTGCGGCTGGCCCGGAGGTACGGGCACCTACCCGTCAGCGACGGTTGACATCTACGCCTCGCTAATTACTCAGCCAGCCACTTTGAACATCAACGGAACGCAGTTGCACGACCGCGACCTCGACAGCCTCGACGACACTCTCGAACTGAGTCTCCAGGTAAATTCGACCGCCTTCTGGGAGTTACTGGATGTCGAGGTGCAGGCGTTCGCTGACAACGTTCTCTACGACACCATCCGTACACAGGTGGGTGCCGGTCAAGGAATGCCAGTAACCACCTCCGTCTGGTGGACTCCACCATGGGATGACGACTGGGAGCTTTACGCGCGGCTCTACGACCAACTCGGCTCACCGATTCAAGGAGCGGCCGTTCTCACTCTTCCAACCACGTTGAACAACATGGCCCCTGTGGCAACGGGTAGCCTCTCTTCGAACGTATCGCAGACGTGGTTGCCAATCCAGTTCAACGGCAATGGATACGATATCTGGGGCCTGTCTCCTGACAATCAGTCATACTCGCACAACAACTCTCCTACAGGCTACCTGTGGGACTTTGGTGACGGAGGACAATCGTGGCTGAAGACACCCAACCGAGCCTACACTCAAGTCGGGGATTTCAACGTCACACTACTGGTGTCCGATGTTGGAGGCTCGACGAGCACGGCACAGACATGGAGCGTGAATGTTACCGATGATTCGTCCCCTGACGTGAAAATCAGCGTTGATGGGCTAGAGATACTCACCAGCATTAATCTCCTAACGGAACAGAGAGTGATGTTCAGCGGTCACTTGACAACCGACAACGTACCCGATGATTTCCTCTCGTTCAACTGGGATTGGGGAGACGGAAATTCAGAGGGAGGGATTGGAGACTGGGAGGCAGACCACGAGTGGTTGTCCGGCTCGCGTAATGGCACCACCTACAATCTGACACTGACCGCCAGCGACGGTGTGCACGTTGTCAACAAGACCATCCAAGTGATTGTCTGGAATCGAGTTCCGCGCCAAATCTACGACTTACCACTGGTGGTTGACACACTCACTCCACTTACGATGCCGACGGTGTTCACAGACGATGACGGAACCATCGATGGTTGGGAGTGGATTTTCGATGAGGGCGTGAACCTCAACGGCGGAGATCTGTCGATGGGTGACCCGTTCGACCAGAACACATCATCCCTACAGAATCCAACACCTGCTTGGCGTACTCCAGGGCTGAAGAACGTCACCGTCATGGCTACCGACAACGACGGCAACATCAGCGCAGCAATCATTCAGGTTACGGTGAACAACCAGCGACCTGTGGCCCTGTTCTCCAGGCCGGATGATGGTGATACGAACACGGTCTACGACTTCCGTAGTTCCTCATTCGACCCTGATGGTGTCTCTGGTGCGATGACCACAATCTGGACACTCTCCGACATGAACACAACCATCGTCAATCAGACATTGGTCACTCATACGTTCGTTGTGCCGGGGACAATCACCGTGCAACTGGTGGTGATTGATGAACGAGGGTTATCCTCTCTACCAAAGCAGTACACATTCGAGATATCCAACCCTCTACCTGAACCGCAGATGACGGTTTACGAAGCGAGGGATGTGAACACAGGAGAAGCGATTCTTGGTCCTAGCGAAGATGAGAGCCTGTTCAACTGGCGTCATGTGTTCACCGATGATGGCGGAATCTTCGTCGCCCCGGGTAATTGGCTGCGATTCAACTCAACGGGTAGCCGCGACGGCGACGCAGCCTTTGATGGAGGATTTGTGCCCCTAGACGAGAATGACCCGAACTGGAATGGAATCGTCGAATACACCTGGGATTTCGGAGACGGATCCCCACTGCTCAACTCGCCTCATGCTTGGCATGCGTTCGAGACTCCCGGAATCTACACGGTGACGCTCACACTCAGGGACGGATTTGGCACCGGTGACACCAACCAGACTACCCGCAAGGTCTACGTCGCCCAGACCCCAGAGATTCTGACCGCTTACCTGTTCGATGAAGTGGTCTACGCAGTTGGCTCACACCTTCTCGCAGGCGTCGCCATCGATTACGACACCAACTACGACATTCAGGCGTGGTGGGACGATGATGTAGAAACTGACGCTGACGGCGACGGGACCCGCGACAACGACAGAAACAGTGGCCTTGATTCAATCATCGGCCCTGATGCGCTGGTCTACAACTGGGATTCTGACGACCGTGTGGATGACGACGATGATGGTGACACACTCAACGATTGGCAACAGCAGACTGAACAAGGATTTTTGCGGGTGAACTGGACCGAAACAGGCGACATATTCGTCGTACTGCAGGTTTGCACCGGCATCAACGTCTGCACACAGCGTGGTTACCCAGTGAAGGTTCGTGATCCAGATGAGAAGGACGAGTCGCTCGCCGATTTCAGCATCGACTCTCTGCTCCCGAAGGCTGAGGATGGCGGGGTGCTTCTAGGGGCGCTGCTGGTTCTCGTCCTGTTCCTTGGCTGGTTGGTGATGCGCCAGCCGACCGAGGTCGAAATCGAAGCCGAGGAAGCGGCGGCGGCCTACGATGTCTCACAGGTCGTGACTGAAGGCGGAGTGCTTGGAATGGACCATCACGAACCGCCTCCACAGCCAGCACATCTCACCAAAGATGACCGGCGCAGCAGGCAATCGGGTTATGTGCGTCCGGTCACCTCGCGCAGGCGCTGAGGTGAGGCTGACGACTCCTACGTCTAGACAATCGATACCGCGCTTGCCTCTGCTGCTACCGTTGGCGCTGCTCCTTCTGCCTCTAGTTGGGTCCTTGCTACAGCCTCTTGGGGAGGACATAGCGCCGAGGGTGGAGGCTGCCAGCGACTGCACCCTGAGCAGCGACAGAGCAGAATGGCATGAGGAGGTCAGTTCATTCAATCTCTCAGGCTTAGGCAACGAATGGGGGGTTATGGATGAAGATGATGACGGTTTCAAGGAAGAAGAGGATGGTTTCGATGGCGGGTTCTTCCCGGATGCCGGAGACGGAATCTACAACGATTCTACGCTCAAGGCGTTCACACAGAGTTTCCATTCCAGCATGATTGTCGGAAACGACACCTCTGGAGGGCTTAGACTCAACCTGACTGTAGGCTACCGTTACACCTTCTGCGTTGTTGTCAGCTCCCTAAACCAGAGTTCCTATCTCGATGCACCACTGGTCGATGTCTACCTATTGCACCAGTTCGATTGGGAACGCTATCGGGCTGACTACGAGATGCGCGAATGGGAGGGGCGTGATTTGCTCAACCAGATTCCTCCTCAGTGGCGTGCTATCGGTGCGTGGATGCCCTATCGAGACGTGCATTCCTATGAATCTCTAAGGGCAGTGGACTTCACCATCAGCCTTGACCACGATGAGACGACCTCTTCCCTGTTCGATCCGTTCACCGAGCAGCAGTGGATGTACCT
>CAXEUS010000091.1:0-3252 GCA_963999385.1 uncultured Candidatus Poseidoniales archaeon
CCGGGTGATATGGTGTTGACCGGAACTCCTGAAGAGGTCGGACAAATGGTCGCGGGTGATCTGGTCGAAGCTACCCTGCACGCTGCCGATGGTCGACTTGTCAGCAGACTGGAATCAACAGCTCGCTGATCAGATGGTGGCGATGTCCCGCTCTACGAACTCTCTGTGCGGGTCGAGAGGATTACCTTCCACTGACTCCTGACCGCAGATGATGTCGATGAGCAATCTACTGCCAGCAGGACTCCCCATCACTCCATGACCACTGTATCCACAGTTGAGCCATAGCCCCTCGACGCCACTGGCACCGATGAGCGGGCGATGGTCAGGCGTCATCGTGTACTGGCCGGCGACAATTTCCCATTCGAGACTGCCATCGGTCCACGCACGTTCCCAGAACGGTGTCACGTGGCAGATGCTCACAGGGCTGTCAGGGTCAATCAACCTCCTGTGCAACCCGTGGTCAATCGCTACTGGGTCAGCCGCAGGGCTTTCCGGCTCATCGGCATCGGTGTGCAGCAGGAACGCACCATCTAGAGCCGGCCTCCAGTGGGCGCCGGTCTCCTCGTCAATCACCATCGGCGAGTCCTGTGGAACGAACGGTGCGTTAGCATAGATCAACTTCTGCCGTCGGACGGTCGTGAGTGGCAGTTTCAGCCCTGCGGTGGCCGCCATAGTTCCCGAGAACGGCCCAGCAGCGATGACCACCTGCTCGCAGGCCACCTCGCCTTTGCTCGTGCGCACGCCGCGCACGCATCCAGAATCTACGACCACCTCGCACACCTCACATTCGGAAACGAAGGAAGATTGGGAGACGGCCAGCATCCCCAGCGCCAGTGCACGCGGGTCAAGGGACCCGTCTCCTTGACGGAAGCGCGCCTGCAGGACGCGCTCGCCCACCCACGGAAAGCGGGACCGGACATCTTCCCCACTGAGCAACTCGACGTCGGTGAGTCCCCACCCATGCTGCATCTCCACCAATCTCTGTTGTCTGGGCATACCTGCTTCGTCCATAGTACACCAGAGGTAGCCCCGCTGTCTGATTCCTATGTCATGCCCATGTGCCTGCTCGAACCCGAGGAACATCTCGACCGATTCTGATACCAGTTCCAACTCCTCACGATTGTCAAACTGCAGCCTAAATGCACCGGTCGCCCGCGGCGTAGTCAACGTCGCAGGAAGGGAACGCCGTTCGAGTAGGATGCAATCCAGTCCAGCGCGCGCGGCGTGGAATGCGGTCGCTGCTCCGACCACGCCAGCCCCGATTATCACCAAATCTGCCGAGCGCGGCGGCTCATCCAGTTCGCGTAAGTCCATACTCGTCCCTCAAATGTTCAGGGAGGGACCGCTTCGTGAAGGTTGAGGGTCTGGCGTGCCTTGTCCATATCATCCACACTGAATACGAGTTCCGCATCCCCGCGGTGCTTGCTCAGGATGTAGATTGAGTTGATGTTAACACCCGCATCAGAGAGTCTGCGCGAGAACTTGGCGAGTGAGCCGGCCTCATCAGGCATCACCATGCTCAGTAGCGGAGAGGCGATGTACTCGATTCCGAGCTCATCAAGCACCGCTCTGGTTTGTGGCACATGCTCGGTCACTAGGGCTACGTTGGGAGCCACCCGGCCAATCGCGCAGATTGTCAGGATGTTGATATTCTGTATTGACAGCGCTTCAGTAACACGTGCGAGTTGCCCCGGTTCATCGGGTAGTTCCATGCTGAATTCCATCATCTTAGGTCACCTTGTAGCGAAACCTCCGGCGGTGCCTCCGATATTTAACCCCAGATGTAGTGAATCAGAACCCATCGCGGCCTTGAAATAAGGGCAGTTGGTCGGCGGGCCGCATGGCTCAGTGGCATGGTATCTCGCGACGCAAGTCCAGCGGAGGTCGGCTAAAGCGTCCGAGTCGCTATCGCGGCAAGCGTCGCACCGAGATTGCTTCTGAGAAACAGCACTCACTAATCGGCGAGCCGAACCGCAAGGTGTACCGTAAGCGCTCAGGGTTGAAGACGGTGCGTATCCTTGCCGACCAAGTCATCAATGTCAATGACTCAAGCACGGGTGAGACCAAGCGAGCGACACTGGAGAACGTTGTCGATAATCCCGCCGACGCCAACTATGTTCGCCGTAATATCATGACCAAGGGAGCTGTCGTTCAGACAGACCTAGGTACTGTGCGCATCACCAGCAGGCCGGGCAGTGACGGCGTGGTCAACGGCGTCTTGCTCGATGACTGAATCCTGTTAGGTGCAAGCCCTGATAGGGGCTCACCACTCCGAATGTCCTGAGGAACACCCGTGACAGAGCACAATCCTGACCGAATGGTTCTCTGGCCTGGCTACTTCAACGCCAAGGTTTCTCGGCGCTCCGGCAGGCGTGTTCCCAAGGAAGCAGCGGTGGTGGGTCCAACCCTCGATGGACTTGCGTGGGCTGCACGACAGGCGGGCCTCTCCAAGTTGAAGCGTGAGGCGGACATATCTCACCCCAAGCGCCCGGGGGCCAAGGAAGGAAGGTTGTGGGTCTCCAGTCGCGATGCGGCAGCGTCTATGAATCTCGAATCGAAGGAACAGATCATGCAGAGCATCGGGCGCACGTGGCGCTCAAGCCAAAGGGAACAGAAGGATGCCGAGAAGGCCGCGAAGGCGGCAGGTCCGAAGGCGGGAGACAAGCGCGCTCGTTCGCAACGCAAGCATGTCAAGGCCAAGGGACCCAAAGGAAAGAAGAAGCGCCAGAAATGGAAGATTTGACAGAAATTCCAGTCAATCACCTGATGTTCAGGTGTCCATGATGCGGTCACCAGCATCGCCGAGCCCAGGAACGATGTAACCCATCTCGTTGAGATGGTCATCGAGCGAGGCGAGCCAGATGTCGACGTCTGGGTGTGCCTCTTCCATCGCTTCCACTCCTTCGGGGGCAGCAATCAGGCCGATGAAGCGGATGCGCTCAATGCCCGTCTCCTTGAGGCGAGAGATGGCGGCGATGGCCGATCCACCAGTAGCGAGCATCGGGTCGAGCACCAGCGCCAGATCGACATTTGGCGGGTAGGGGAGTTTGTCGTAGTAGTAGACCGGCTCGAGTGTGTCCTCGTCTCGGAACAGCCCGATGTGCAGAACGCGTGAGGTTGGGATGAGATTCTGCGCCGCTTCGACCATCCCTAGTCCGGCGCGCATGATGGGGACTATCCCTATGCGGTCGGCCAGTCGCGCTCCGTCGAAATCGGTGAGCGGAGTCCGGCGAATCTCGGGAATCGTCTCTA
>CAXEUS010000092.1:0-1832 GCA_963999385.1 uncultured Candidatus Poseidoniales archaeon
CGGTTTTCAGCGGTTTCGCTGTTGAGGATGCCTGTGATTCGATTGGGGCGCGCACTGGAGCTAGAGAACCCATTCGGGTCTGCGGAACATCGGCTGGGGGGGAAAGCGGCTGCCTCTGTCCAATCGGCGAACGCACCGGAGCGAGTGAACCTCCTGATAGAGCAGGAGTTTCGGAGCCGTCCGAATCAGATGTCTGTCCAAGTCTGCCCGCTGCCGGCTGACCGAGTCTAGCGGGACCTTCGGCACCAGCAGCTGTTTTCGGCATCTGGGCTCGTGCCCCTCCAAGGGCACCCATCCAACGTTCGCGCCTGGAGAGTACTGAGTCGCCCCGCTCAAGTTCTTCGACTTCTTCCTCTACCTGCTTGATGCGCTCCTGTTGTTCGATATCCTCGTCAGAGACAAGGCCGGTTTCGAGTTGAGTGCGAATCTTGGACTCGGCAGCCTGACGGAACTCTTCAGCACGAGTCTCAAGGGTGGACAACTGCTCTCGAATCTCAGCGCGTTTGACCGCTAGTTGAGCCTCAATCTCAGCTCGAATCTCGGACTCACGGCGGCGCACCTCGATTAGTGCCTTATTGCGCATAATCTCCTCACGCTTTGCGAGTTGTCGATCCAGTTGATCGGTTACCTCATTCTCCTTGCGGTCACGGAACTCCTTCAGTCGGGCTTCCATTTCGACCTCTAATTCCATCGAGGTCTCTTCCTTGAGCAAATCGAGCGAAGTCTCCTGGGATATCTTCTCGTTACGCACACGAGCATCTATCTCAGCCATCATCTGGCGCTGAACTGCAGACTCACGGGTACGGAACTCGTGTTCAAGTTGGTCAATCCACTCCTGCTTGCGCGCCTCGAACGTGGCCTCCAATTGGGTGCGCAATTCCAGTTCTCGGTCATGCCGGAACAGAGACAAACGGCTGCTGATTTCTGCCTCGCGAGCGCGCTTGTAGGCTTCGAACTCATCCTCTATTCGCCGCTGGAGTTCCTCGTCTATCTCGAGTGATAGATTGTGTTCGACCTCATCGACAGAATGTGTGAAAGTGAGGTCGTAGCGCTGGCGTAGTCGACGCTTGCGCTCGGAGAGGCGGTCAGCATAATCCTTCTCCAACGCGCGCATGATTGAGCCGCGTACCTCGTCCCGCTTGCGGGCGATGGCTAGTTCGAGATCCTGCTGCATTCTCGATTCGAGTTGCTCTGTCTCAGCAGTCAGCCTCGACTCAAGTTCATCTTGGAGATCTTTTGCAATCTCCTCCTCCATACGCTGGGCCCGGTGTTCGTATTCACCGCGAAGATGTGTTTCTCGAGAACGTAATCGGCTGCGCAATTGCTGTTCCAGCCGTCGGCGAATTCCATCTCTGAGTTGTGTCTCGCGCTCAGCCAGTCGGGACGCTTGCTCAGATTCGATTCGCTGTGTTTGCAATCTCTCCTCCGAGGAAAGTTGTGATTCCATCTCCTGCTTGAGGGAATCTTCCAGTTCCCTGACCTGACTCTGCATCTTCTGGTTAGCCTCAATCTCCATTCGCTCCGAAAGGAACGCACGGCGACGCTGGAATTCGTCATCCATCTCATCAGATAGTTGCTCTACCAATTGCTGGCGCCGAGATTGCAGTCGACGTTCGCGCTCGACAGTGAGCTGTTCTTTGAGACTCGATTCCTCTCGCTCAAGCCGCATCTCCAGTTCATCGCGAAGAATCTCCTCCTCACGGGCGAGCGCGGCAGCCTCCAATTCTGATAGTTCCGATTCCATATCGGTGCGCATCTCAGATTCTAGTTGGGTGAGCGTCTCGTCATGCTCCATCTGCAAAGCCCTGGTAAGCGCCCCCTTGGCTCCCGAG
>CAXEUS010000093.1:0-5686 GCA_963999385.1 uncultured Candidatus Poseidoniales archaeon
TCCTATCAGCTCAGATGGCACTGAACGAGGCATTCCGGGTGGCAATCGGAATGTCATTGATTTCCATGCTCTCGATGGAAGCGGCGATGAACATCGTCGACCTTGTATTGACTGGGGGGGCCAAACTGACCTGGTGGATCATTGTCCCGATGCTTGTCGCAGGCTTCCTGACGCCATGGCCGTACAATTATTGGCGCCTGAAGAAGTTCGGCCAAGCATGCCACTGACCGATTCTCTTTTCGACGTGCCCTTCTCGTAATGTGAACTGGAGGGGGGCCATGCCACCATTTGACCAATTGACTGAGACGCAGTGGCGCCGAATGCTGCGAAGGCGCTCGCGCAAGGTCGCCATCGTGCTGCTCACACTCGCTTTGGGATGCCTCATCATTGGTCGTCTGATTGCAAACTCTTCCGCTCCAATGGGTTCTGTTCAACTGACTTGGACGGCGGTGCTGCTAGCAACCTCGTCACTGTTCGTACTCGTGGTTTGGATGCCGCTCAGGGATATGTACCTGAAGCGTAAACACGCTCAATAGTTCTCCAGCGAGCCGAAAGCGAACCTTCAATGGAGTCCAAGCCGGCTGGAGCCGCGAATGGGAGTGAAAGTTGCCCTGCTCCAGCTCGACCCGACGGTCGGGGACCTCGACGGTAACGTCGCCGAGGTGGAGAAAGCGGCTCGGCTGGCGGCAGACCACGGCGCCGAATTGGCAATCACCAGTGAACTGGTCATCTCGGGTTATCCACCGCGTGACCTGTTGCTTGAAACTGACTTCGTTGAGAGGTGCGCGCAGGTTACCAGCGCCATCGATTCTCCAATCCCCCTTATTGTCGGTACCCCACTTCCACCACAAGGTGAGCGGCAGCTTCCCGGGAATGGTACGATGCGGCTTGTGCCCGGAAGGCCCGCTAAAGTGGCCACGCGCAAGCAACTGCTGCCGACATACGATGTGTTTGATGAACACAGGTATTTCGATCCCGATAAGGCTCCTGGGATTCTCCGTCTGTCAGACTCACTCTCGATTGGGGTCACCATCTGTGAGGATGCATGGCAACATTCTGGTCTGGTTCCTGCTGACTACGATTCTGATCCGATTGAGCAACTCGCCGCGTGGCAGCATCAAGGAGAACCGTTGGCCCTGTCGGTGAATCTCTCCTCGTCGCCATACCACCTTCACAAAGAGGGGACTCGGAGTGATGTAGTGCGCTCAGCTGCAGCCACCCTCGGTCACCCGTTTCTTCTATGCAACCAGGTAGGAGGGAATGATGACCTGCTGTTTGACGGGCGTTCTCTAGCCGCCTGGCCGGACGGAACTCTGGTTCAGGCTCCAGCATGGTGCATCGGAATTCTACTCGTCGACACCGACGACCCCTCTGCCACACAATGGCTACCGTGGCCGGATGGTACATGCGTTCCCGAGTGCACGTGTGTGGTTGAGCAGGTCGCAGCCGGCTCTGAACCGGTCACACCCGCGACCGGAATCGACCTGCTCGCAGCAATCACCTCCGGACTAGGTGATTACTGTCGCAAGTCGGGCATCGAGCGCATCGTACTCGGTATGAGCGGTGGTGTCGATTCAGCGGTGTGCGCTGCGATTGCATGCCGCGCTGTGGGCGCTGACAACGTACTCGGACTTGCCATGCCGAGTAGGCACTCAAGCACCCATTCATTGGCGGATGCCGAAGCTACAGCGGAAGCCTTGGGAATGGAACTACAGGAGCATTCCATCGAGGCGTTGCACGCGCTGGCAGAGGAGGGGCTGGCCGTGGAACTCGAAGTTGGCTATCCAGTAGCACGCGAGAATGTGCAGGCAAGGTTACGGGGCATGCTGGTGATGGCGCTGGCGAACGCTCGCGGGGCGATGGCTCTGGCGACCGGTAACAAGTCGGAACTGGCGATGGGATATTGTACCCTGTATGGAGATATGGTCGGTGGTTTCGCACCTCTAGGTGACCTCTACAAAACCGAGGTGTACGAGGTGGCGATGGCGCTTAACTCAGAGGCTGAACGGCACGGTGAGAAGCCACCAATCACTGATAGCACACTCTCCAAAGCACCCAGCGCAGAATTGGCACCTGACCAGATCGATCAGGATTCACTACCACCGTACGACGTTCTCGACTCCATACTTGAGGCTCACATCGAGCATGGCCAAGGGGTCGACGAGATTGTCGCCAGCGGTCACGACTCAGCACTGGTCAAGGATATCCTTTCCACACTCCACGCTAACGAACACAAGCGCTGGCAGATGGCTCCTGCGCCGCGAGTATCTAATCGAGCGTTCGGGCAAGGATGGCGCCAACCGCTCGCCGCTGACCATTCGCATCACGACTGAGCAAAGTTAGCAGTCAGGTCCTTGACACTCAACACTGACGGGCGGTTAGGTTGATTGCCGGTGGTGGCCGAGCGAGGCATGATGGATATCCCGCAGGTGCTCATCGCCATGCTCGATGGAGAGCAAGGCGCGACGCGGCAGAAGGCTGCCAGATTGGTTCTAGATCTTGCCAGCACGGCCGAGGCAATCGGTTTCGTCAATATCGAACACGCCCATGTTGCCGGCGTCAGCGTGCTTACCGGTGGCAATGGACTCAGACAATTTCTCGCAGACATTTCGAGCGATCCGCATGGTCGTGTCACGGTACCGACCACGCTCAACTCGGCCGGTTGTGATGCCGATCAGTTCACTGCCATGGGAATCGCTGAAGAGGGGTTCCTCGAACACCAATTCGAAATTATTCGCGCCTACGAACAACTCGGCATCTCAGCCACACTCTCATGCACACCTTACGACACCGAATTGGAACTGGAAGACGGCTGCGCGGCGTGGGCGGAGAGCAACGCCGTCTGTTTCTCAAACTCGTGGACTGGACTGCACACCAATCGGGAGTCGGGATTGTCAGCCCTAGGGAGTGCAATCACTGGATTCGCACCTGTATGGGGTCTGCTCATCGACGCCAATCGTTGGCCGAACATCATCGTCGACGTCAAGGGGACGTTCGAGGATTCATGTGACCTGTCGATGCTTGGAGATTGGATTGGGAAGCAGGTGCAGCCGAGTTGGAACCTTCCTTTCGGACCGATGCCTTGGATTCGTGGCCTCCTGGAGGCGTGTGGAGGACGCATGTCATTCGATGAGCGCAAGGCATTGACCTCAGCCGCCGCCAACCACGGCTGCCCAATGCTGTGGGTGGATGGCGTCAGCGAAGCACCCAGTGGGTTCGAACCGGATTCCGACGACCCGCGTATACAAGGAAGAATCTACTTCGATGCCGACGAACTTGAATGGCTCTACGACGACCTAGCGCCCCAAGGAACGGTTGATCTGGTGGTCATCGGTTGCCCTCAGGCTAGTCTTGGAGAGGTGCGCTCAGCCGCTGCCTCAGTTCGGACGCGAATGGAACTCGGGCAGAAGATTCCTCACCAACGTCTGTGGGTGTTCACTAGCAGGTACAACCATGCTCAAGCGGAGGCTGAAGGGGCGATAGAACTCCTTGAAGAAGCTGGTGCGTTGGTACTCAAGGACACCTGCCCAGAAGTTACCCCTTACGACCGGAGACGGTTCAACCACCTGCTAACGAACTCGATGAAAGCGGAGCACTACCTGACCAGCGGTCTCAATCGAATGCCCACCTCTGTCGCGCGCATGGATGATTGCATCGCCCACGCGTTCGACCCGGAACTGGCACAGGGACCCAGGCCTACGCTAGAAGAGATAGGTTCAGCTACCCCACCAAGCAAGAAGTCACACCGCGACGAGCACAGCAGGTTGACTGGCCAATCCCTACCTAGTCAAGGGGTTTGGAGAATCAACGGTCGTGCGCTGGTGACCGATGTGCCAATCACATGGCTAGGATACGTCAACCGTGAGACTGGCGTCATTGAACACCCCGGGCATCCACTGGATGGTCAATCGGTCGAAGGCAGGATTCTGATCTATCCCAAAGGCTCGGGTTCTACTGTCGCCCCGTACGTTCTCATGGGCCTGTTCTACTCTGGCCGTGGTCCGCTGGCCATTGTCAATCGAGACGTATGTCCGTTGACGCTGCCTGCTTGTTCACTGCTGGAAATCCCATACGCTCATGGCTTCGACGTCGATCCGTGCCTTGAGTTGAACAACGGCGATGAGGTGGACATGTGGCTCGAGAATGGTGTCGTGACCCTACAGACCATTCAGAGTGATTCACGCTGACAATTCGCGCACGATGTCGCGGATGAACTTCGATGTTCACGTGGAGTCGGTGGATGAAACCCCATACACGATGGCCGCGTGCGCTCGCGCATGCGAGTGATGGTGACCGGTGGCGCTGGCTTTCTCGGAAGTCACGTGTGTGAGGCACTGCTCGCTCGCGGACATCGAGTCTGCTCACTCGACGACTTCTTCCGCGGTAAGCGGGTGAATCTCGATGGCTGCCGCGGAATGCCTGATTTCTTCGCGACTCGGGGAGACTGCACAGAACTCAAGGTACTTGAGGCGGCGGAACAGCAACTAGGAGGGGTGGATGTGATTCTCCACCTTGCGGCCATCAATGGCACTCGCTGGTTCCATGAACGCCCGGACCTAGTAATCCGCGTAAACATCGATGGTACCAGAGCGGTAACCGATTTCGCTGTCAACAGAGGAGCGCGCCTCGTATTCACTTCTAGTCCTGAAGCGTTCGGGGAGCAACCTCAGATGCCCCTGCAGGAAGATAGTGACAGCGTATTCCCCAGTGCACGTCAGCATCAGCGCCATTCGTACGGAGCGAGCAAGTACCTCGGTGAGATTATGATTCAGCACGCAATTCGTGACCAAGGACTGGATGCGCGCATCGTGCGACCGTTCAACGCCTACGGCCCCCGTCTCCCAGGTGACGACTACGGACAGGTGGTCTCCATCTTCCTCACTCAGTGCCTGAAGCAGCGCCCAATCACACTGCACGGTGATGGGTCACAGACCCGCTCATTCACCTACGTCGAGGATGTCATCGAGGCGTTGATTGCCGTCAGCGAACTCGACGAGGGGTTGGACGGTAGCAAACTCTCAGGGGCGAGCTTCAACATCGGTTCAGACGAAGAGGTGACAATCCGAAATCTCGCTGAACTAGTACTCGAGGTGACCGACTCTTCCTCTGAGATCGTGTCAGAGGGAAATCATCCGGGTGACAGTTTGCGACGGACAGCAGATGTGTCAGCTGCGGAATCTGCCTTGGGATGGAATTCGAAGGTCAATCTTCGGTCGGGTATCGAACGAACTTGGGGCTGGCTTCAGGAAGGTGTTTGATAACTCTCTGAACGCTATTAATTGTCCAATTTTACCCTATTTTGAACGAAATTCGCACACCTCGTTAAAACGGATGTGCAGCCGGAATGATTCATGGAGCAGCGTGAATCTCACCGTTCGTACACGTGGGCAGCAGGCTCGTACGTCGACCTGTTTCTCGCCGCTGCAGTGACGCAGATACTGTTCGCGTTCAGTCTCTACTGGTTGATCTTCGTTGACACCACCCTTGTCACCGATAAGATACCGGGTGGGGCTTCACTGACAGTTTCGAATCTACCTATGCTCGCAATGGGAATCATGGCCGGAGTTGGCTGGATGATGGCCATCGTCTTGGGCATCGGCTTCGATACCACACCACTGAATTTCAAGACGGCCCCATTCGACCAGACCCTAATCAGTATGGTTGCCGCTCTCAACATTGCTGGGCA
>CAXEUS010000094.1:0-31883 GCA_963999385.1 uncultured Candidatus Poseidoniales archaeon
CAATCGCTCCGGCGTCCGTCAGTGGTATGTCACCTGAGGGCAGCATCGAGTTAATCACCGGGAGAACTCCATCCACTTCGAGCAGGATTCGCGGCGGTTCAGTTGTCTGATCAGTCGCCAGTCCCGGGAGGTTCTCCAGCCATGCGAACATGTCAAGATGGCCGCTGCGCACGTTGGGGACCAGAATATCGACAGTGAACTCGCCACCCTCGCGCGGCACCGCTCTCCACTCATGTTCGAAGTTTCCGACCACGATGTCGAACGAGCCCTCTGGAGCAGGGGCGTGGTCCTCACTGAATAGAATCCGACCGTTGACGCGGACGACCTGACCTGCTGCGATGGTTCGCTGCTCTTCCTCCTCATTGTACAGATTCTGACCGGTGGCCAGATCGATGGCAGTGAAGTGACCAGGGTCAAGATCGAAGCGCAGGTCGTTGTCGAGGCTCCACTCATCATTGCCCAACCCACCACGCTCAGAGAAGCATGGCACTAAATCATCCTCATAACAGGGCCAATCTGATACTTCGATGACGGGAATGAAGGTGGACAGGCCGTCGGTATCCATCGCCTCGGGGAAGTACCACGTCAACTGGAAACGGATGTTCAAATCGATTATTGACTCGTTGCCCTCGACCAATGTGTAATCGCTGTAGAGATTAGACACAGCTAATCCAACTCCCCCTGATTCCAAGTGCATGTCGAGGGTGCCATCCTCCAGTTTGGTGAAGTTGGCCCAGATAGAACTCTCAGATTCGCTCAACTCGCCAGTGAGAGAGATTTGAACATTGGAGATGTCGTTCCAACCGTTCTGGTCCACCAATCTCAGTCGTGCGATGTACTGTGTCCCAGGATGTAGCGGGGCTTCGTCTCCGTGTCCAACAATTGTCGAGTTCTCCGATTCCAAGTATGGTTCAAACTCCTCGCGGATGCGATAGGTCACCAAATCTGCATCCCAATCTGGTTCCTCCTCGTTGAATCCTCCGCCACAGGGGTCCGCCTCTTCTGGACACACGGGACCGCCGCCCATCGCCAGCGCGTTACCCTGAGCATCCGCCCCCTCGATGTACAAGGAGACTTTCTCACCGTGATGGTTCACGTTGTCTTGGATGAGACCCTCGAAGATGTTCAAGCCGCCGGGTTGTACCTCAGGAGTGTTCATCGTTGTGTAACTGTATTCATTCCAATCGGGTACACCATCGTAATCGAGATCGTGTTGACCTTCTACCCAATAGCGCAGGTCCAGTTGCGTAGGTGGATCGACTGAGTCCTGCACGACGATACGAATCGGTTGGCTAGGTGAGCCTTTGTGCACCTCGTCACCGTCAGAAGGAGATGCACCAATCACGAGCGGACTGTTGCCGTCGAGTACGAGTCGAACCGTATTCCAACCCGGATTGACGTACTGTGAGTTGTTTACCAGACCAACTGCCTTGACGCGGAATAGCATACCCCCAGGTGAAGATTCTACTGGACTGACAATCGTGATTGAATACTGCCCGTGAGATGGATTTGGTTCGATGTGGAACTGCTTCTCCGGCTCCATCGGATCTCCATCCATAGTCAAGTTCTGTCCGGTCAGTTCCAAACTGAACTGTCCTGCCTGAGGTGAGTAAGCCGTTCCTTCGAAGGAAATCGTGCCGTGGAACGTCACCTCTAGTCCGCCACGCACCCAGTCACTACCGGCGAGGACGCGACCGGTCTCGTCCTCAACACCCAGATTCATCAATTGGATGTCGTTCTCCACGCGCATCCCGAGATTCTCGGTCTCCCAGCGGGTCACCTGTCTGCCGATGTCGTCGTCTACGGTGAGCAAAACCTCGGCACTGCTCTCGTCATCCCAAGTCCAGTTAGAACGCAACGGAAGCAGGATGGACAGGATTCCCTCGGGCGATTCCTGCGAAGTGCAGTTTGCAGCATCGAAGGATATCAGGCCGGCGTTGTCTGAAACCAGTGAGCAGGCATTGCCGTTAGTCCATCTGATGATTGGATTCTCCTCGCCGGTGGCCTGCAACTCGACATCCACCTGATTGATGCGGTCAGCGTCGTCGCCCTTTGCAACCCTGGCAACGAGCACACGATTAGTTCCGTCGGGAATCAGCATGCCCCCCTCAAGGGAGGAATCGAGGGCCATGGTGGACATCTTGTAGGTCACATCCAAGTCAGATACGCGTATTCGACCTGGCGACCCCGCTAGGAAGGTCAGCGTGACGTTAGTGACACCGACTCCGTTGTCGTGAATATTGGTGTTGAATGCATCAACGAGGTTCTGCCCGCTGAGGGTGACCGGTTGGTTGAGCAAATCTGTCCCGACGTACTCGTAACTACCATCGTCGCCAATATCAAGCCTGACTGAACTCGGGTACCCCTCCTCGTAGTCCATAGTGAAGGAGGATAGGGATGGAGTCGCACTAGAGTCGGTTGTACCGAAGGTTGTTCTGTAGACCAATTGGTTTCCCTGTGAGCTGAAAGTCACCATCTGGTTGTTCGTCACCGTCTGCCAGTTGCTTCCGTTGTCATTGCTCACCTCGACATCCACCGACGTCCCCGATGGAGTGGACGCCACCCAGGATACCTGCATCTGCCCTACCTGTGTACTCGTCGAGATTGTGGGCGAGGTCCAACTCCCAGCCGTGCTGTAATCGGTGGAGTAGTTTAGCGACATCCACCACGAAACCGAAGTCGACCCGACCATCTGCAGCTTCCAACGTAACAACTGACCTGGATGGGCGAAGTGTACTGTCTGATTATTCACCACTTGGACCCAGTGTGTCCCATTGTCCGCGCTCACCCAGTAATCGACTCGATCACCCGCGGCTGTCGCCGACCAGACCGTCTCAATGTTCGCCACCAGTACATCGCTGTTCGTGTTGATTGGCTCACTAATCCAGCTCGAGGTTCCCGGCTGGGGGGAGATTGGATAACTCCAGCCTGTGCCAATTTCTCGATAATAGCGACTGGACCAATGGAAGTGGTCAAGGGTCAGCAGCCGCTGACCATCGTTGTAGATTCCGTAACCGTTGGCTGGAATGGATGCTTCCCCGGTCTGCTTGGAGAGTGTTGTCGAGGTCCCGCTGATGGCGAAAACCTCGATTTTATCCTGATAATACTGATAGCGACTGCGCATGAAGAACAGGTTGTTCTCTACTGCAATCCCATGCTGCTGGTTGTAATTCGAGAAGTAAGCGTATTGTAAACTTCCATCTCGCTCAAACGTACCGTCGTCGTTGAAGGAGTATGGCATAATTGTCCTCCTGGTTGGGTGGAGCACCCAGAAGAGATCTCTGCCGCGATCGAATGAAATCCCAGTATAGGAGCCGAACTGCTGTCCGGACAGATCGTAGGACTGGATACACTCCCAGTTGTTCTCGTAACGGATGTCAATAACCCACAGACTCAGGTAGTTCTCTTGGTAGCTGTAAGCGTCAGAACCGAGGATGGCGTAGAGTCGCTCATCATCCCCAATAGTCCAGCCACGGAATCCGTACTCTCCATACGATGACATGTACGGTAAGGCGCAGTTTCCGGACTCAATCTTGACCGAGGAGTGTACCGTCAGGTTGTTCGGCCAGACCTTCTTCACTACCTGATTAATCTGCTTCGAGTCGAAGGTAGAGACGTATAGCCAGTCTCGATGCCTCATCACCGCGCCGTTGTAGGAACCAATCGAAGATGTCAGTGTACGCTGGGCGGAGAGGCGGGATTCGGTCGAGTTCGAGGTGTGTGGCTGGCGGATGCTGAACGAATTGTTGTCATTCCAGGCGTCACCGGACGAGGCATTGTCGTGCATACCGTGCGCAACGAATTCTGTATCGGGAGAGTCCATCGCCAGCGTGAGTTCTTCAGAACGGGGCTCGACAGATATGGCTTCACCAGACTCCCAGTCCGACCTAGACTGATGTACGATCTGGTTCCAGCCGGTCGACGAGGCTCCGGCGATTGTCATCTCGACGTCCGTGACCTCGGCGCCCCGCGGCATTGTGACCTTCACGTTGCGAGCTGGAGTTCCCATGTGGTAGACAGCAATCGCCTCAGTGCTGCCATCCGTGAATGAATACTGGTGACGACTCCCCCCTCCAGAAGCACTGACATCATCAGCAACCAAGGAGAGAGCTGGAACCCCGATGGAACACAGGAAAATCAACAGCAGTGTTCCCGAAAGTATCCGTCTGGAATGTACTGAGTCCATGGACAAGCCTGCCTAGAAACTCTACGTAGTCCGGCTGACTATCAATGCTCTGCATAGTGGACACCCGCCGTAGGCGTGTGTCCTGGGACCATGTTTCAATTGATTCCTCTTGGAAATTACACTCTGGTGAGAGAAAGTAACTTCTCAACCGATGTTCGTTTTGCGGTCATCCCAGCGCAGTGGTGATGGTCCATTTCCACGGATATTGTCCAGCATGTCGTTATCAATCTCGAACCAATCATTCATCCAATCACCGTCCGTATCCCAGTTCAACGGGTCCGTCCCCTCGGCGATCATATCGTCATCCATGTCCATGCGCCACCAGCCCCAAACTTTCTCTTCCTGTCCAGTGTTTGGAATATGGTACTGGTCACCCCACAACCTTCCAAACTCATCTGTCCATTCCCCGTTGACGAGATAGATGTCATTGCTATTGTCGATGGTCATGTAATCGGGGTCCATGTCATTGAGTACCAGTGCGTAGAGTTCTTCAGAGGCACCGGGTAAGAAACTGCGATACATGCGCATGTAGTTCACAACGAGGTGTTCGCTTGTCCCCAAGCCAAGCAGCGTCTCACGTAATTCCCACCATTCGCTGACCACCACGTTGATCGGCGGGTCGGTGCCAGCAATCGGTATCGGCGTCGAGCGCACCGCCGTGGGCGTGGACAACGATGCGTCGGTGATTCCGTAGAACTCCTGGAAATTGTTGTAGGCAGTGTAGGTGCAACCGGCGTTGGTGCATTCCCAGTCACCATCCATGTCTGGATCCTCCATCGCATCCGAAGGATCTGTCGCGTTGAACGTGTACCATGTCCAGTTCATCAGCGGGCGCTCAAGCAGAATCTCTCCCGTTGGACCAATCCCTCCATCGTGCAGCGGGCGCAAAATGATGCTCCCCAGAACCGAGTATTGCTCCCAGACGGTCTCTATCTGAGCTTCCGAGGACCAGTTATCATTCGATTCGTTCCACCCCTTCTTGTACTCGTACCAGTCGGGAAGCATGTCCCAGTCGGTGTCATTGTCTAGTGCGTTTGTGCCGTATTTGAACACCTCACGCCCATCCAGCAGGGCCCAGTCCAACTCATGGCTGAGTGTGATGTTAGTATCACTGGAATCGCTGATGTGGTCGTAGGTGATGGCATCTCCATCGGTGTCATTCAGGTCAGGCCTGGTGCCATTGTCGTACTCCATCCAGTTGGTGAAGAACAGTGGTGAGTTACCCGCTGAGATCTGATCCCCGGAGCTGCCGGGGGAAAACACATGGCTGCTCCATGCTCCCTGTGTAGCCACCCTATCATTAGAAGTACGGTCGAACCAACCGTCGAGGTCAGGATCGTAGTCGATGTCCAAGGGGTTCACCGGATTGGCCGCCCAGCGCCAATCGTCGACAGGGAGCACAATCTGGTAGGTTCCATAGCAAAACTCCCAGCCATCGGGGATGCCATCGGAATCGGAGTCGGAGTGAGTCGGGTCGGATATTCCAATGAGACTGAGATTGAAGTTATCAGAATATGCTGAATTGATACGACTCAGTCGGTTGGCACTGGTGACGTCCTTGGAAGCGAATGACTCTACCAGTTTGGCACGTGCTTCGCCCCAAGAGATTCCCTGTTCGTCCATGTATGCACTGATTGCGTCCTCACCGTAATCGACTATGCCGAAGCCGGCTGGGAAAGAGTAGCGCATCGACTCCTTGCCGTAGACACGAGCTTCGTACTCGCGCAGATTCGTGTAGCGCTCTTGTGGCTCCACCTGACCGTTCTGATTGCAATCGTACGAGTCGTCGTCGCTATCGGTGAACACATCTGTGACGGTCAGCGGATTCATCGACCACCGGTTTCCATCAAGGTCCCACTCTGTGAACCAATATTCGTATCCATCAATCATGCCGTCATCATCAGTGTCATTGTTCGTTGGATCGGTGATGCCAATTAATGTGGAGAAGAACGGCGCCGCTATGCCCGTGACTTCCCAATTCCAGTGCTGCTGTAGTGCGATGAACGCTCTTCCAGACCTCCCCTCCAGCATATCTTCGATGCGCTCTGAGAAATTCGCTGACTCGAGTATGAGCGCCTCTTCCCACATCTTGGGTGCATCTGGAGGAGCCAGACCGCCGTTGAGGGGGTTCTCGTACGTCAGGTTCAGTTCCTGCAGATCGGTGAGCGCGTCTTGATCACCATCAGCTCCCCCATCACCTGCAACCAAAGGATTGAGCGTCCAGTTCAGGTAGGAGAGATTCCACTCAGTGAATAGCAACTCGATGCCGTCGAGCAAACCATCACCGTCGCTGTCCCCATTATTCGGGTCGCACGTCGGTCCTGACAGATTGTACTGGTCCGATGACATGAACGCGCCAAAAGAGGATGTCCCCACACCCTGCGCCCATGGCTGGAGAATAATCTGATTCCCACTCCTGAACGGGAACCATTGTGGCGAGGTCTGGTTAGCGTCTGTCTCCGACAGGTTTGCTGAAATGGAGTTGTATTCTTCCCAGTTGGTCATTCCGTCACCGTCAGGATCGTTGAAGCGGTCGGACGAGTTCATCGGATTGAGTGCCCACTGCCCTTGGAACGTATCCCAGCGGGCGTACCACAGCTCCCAACCATCAGGCATACCATCTGTGTCGCTGTCTGCAGACAGCGGATCAGATGAACCTTCATCGGTAAGGATGATTCCTGGGACATTGCTGATGGCGTTAGAGCCAGCGCTGTCGCCGAACGGCAGCGTCGCACCGCTTGTCCAACTTTCGTTCCACAGAGAGGTTACGAAGCCATCAGGGAGCGGAGTGCCGTCATCGGTCATGTTCCCAATAATCTGCTTGTCCTTGATGTGATATTCCATCCAATTGTTGAACCACTCGTCCTCGGTCAATTCTCCATCGAGATTAGTGTCGTAACCATCGCCATCTGGATTGTTGAAGTAGTCACTTCCATTGAGTGGATTAATGCCTACGTTGGCCGTATCCCATACGCACGCGTAGCGGGCCTCCCATCCATCGGGAAGCGAGTCACCATCTGAATCTGGATTGTTTGGATCGATTTTCGTCCAGTTTTGTGCACCCTCGGCACTCTCTCCATGGCTCTCTAGTCCGTTCACGCGGGCATCGAGTAGAAGCAATTCCCACTGGTATTCACAGTAATTTGTGAGCCCGTCGCTGTCCGCATCCTCGTCACGGTCAGTCGGATCCATCGGGTCCATTGACCACTCGTTCCCACCGTGGAATGTGGTTCCTATCCAGCGCCTGTTCTCAATCTCCCAACCATCAGGCATACCGTCGCCGTCACTGTCCCAGACGGTGGGATCTGTCGCCCGATCTGTCGCGCCAGATGAGCCTGTGCCTTGCCAGCCAAGGGCGTAGACCTGCTTGGAGACGTCTCCTTCTGATTCGTCGCACTGGTACTCACCGGTCTCATAGTGGCAGGTGAAGTTGGTCTCAGAGTAGAACCAGCCCCAATACTCGGAGCCATCCAGCAGACCATCCCCGTCAGTATCTGAAAACCGCGGATCTGTTCCGTTGAATCCTTCAGAAACGATTGCGAGGTAGCGGAATTCATCGAGATTGGTCCAATTGTGGTCAGGAACATCATCCTCTAATGGATTGAGATTGATGCCATCGACGTCGAGGTCCTCGTCCCTATCGAACGGGTCGGTTGGGTCGAGGCCATGCGCGTTCTCCCAACCATCAGGCATTCCATCGAGGTCCGAATCGTTGTTGAACGGATTGATTAGCATGCGATTGGAGTAGCGTCCGGGATTGAGACCTGCGAACACTGTCTCGTTTCCGTCCACATCCATCACCACTACTTCTGTGACGAATCCTGGAATACGGGTGTGCCCGGAATCCACACCGAGCGAACGTGCGTAGTCACCGTTGAGCACCCACGTCCCGTACGCGGAACCAATCAGTACCTCGTTGCCCAAAGGCAGAATGGCGTGTACGTCATTTGCACCCTCTGTGTCCCATTCATCGTTCTGCATCCGTTCGCGTGTGAACGCGACCAACGGGTCTGCGGCGTCCAGAAGTGAGAACTGGTGTACACCGCCAGCGGTGCCCACCCAGATGGTCTGATGACTGGAAAGAGACCCATCGAGTGCACGAGGCCCATCTACCACCAATGCACGGACGTTGGCTGAATGCGACGCGTTGCTCGGGTCAGCAGCGCGCACGTAGAGTTCGGCTTCAGTCTCATTGAATATCCAGGTGATGGAGAAATCGCCTCGAGCATCGGATGTGTCGGCAACGAGCAATCCATTGTCCGTTCCAAGATACAGTTGCGGTGTCTGCCCATCGAGGGTCGCATGCGCCACAGCCTGCAGGGTGGCATTCTCCATCGCTAGTGCTTCGACCACCTTCTGTGCGGACATTACCGCATTCACCTGTCCACTGCCATCGACGCTGAAAGTCCAGGCTGTACCATCCGGCCCACCGGCGAGAAGGTCGAGCGACCCACTGCCGGTGTTCAACTGGCTGAGAAGGCTGACCTCTCCGAACGCAGCTTCGTTCACTGGTGCCGTCTGATCTAATCTTCCGCTATCGTCTAGGTTCCACACCGCTACGTTCTGATTCAACCCCAACACGAGGAACGACTCCCCTCCACTATCAGTCCAATGAACCATGTCGTTGAGTTCTACCCCTGGCAGCAGTTTGTGGTGATAGGTATCCCCAGTGGATGGCTCGAATATTGTGACGCCACGCTTAGTGGCCACGTAGAGCATTCCCCGTTCCGCATCGACGTGCAACGCCCGAACGTCATGATGCAAGACAGCGGGAGATGTCCCCTGATCGTACATCTGAACTTCAGCATCAATTTCTCCCAGCGGTGTACTCTTCAGGCCAGCGCGTACCCAGTTTCCCTGATCGATGAAGATGTAGTACTCCTCTAGATTGCTCAACGCTTCACCGAGGTAGATTGTCGCCCGCGAACCATCGGGGAGCACCATACCGTCGCGATCTATGTCCCACCCGTCTTCGTCGCTGTCGAGCAGGCTGTCCGACTCGTTGCGCGGGTCTAGGCCGAAGAAGACCTCCCAACCATCTATGATGCCGTCACCGCGGTTGGACTTGGCCAACTCGCGTGAGCCAGACCAGTAGAAGAAGTCAGAGTCGTTGCCCAGCGGATCAGTCCCTAGCCATCCGGGATATCCAGTGGGTCTGGTGTCGAGCTCGGTGCAGGCGGGCATCAACTCGATGCAACGCAGTCCGTGAAATTCTGTGGTCCAATTTTCAGGAGCGCCGTAGTTGTATTCCTCAGAGTTGGTGTACCATTCATGAACTTCGATGATACCATCACGGTCGACATCGAAGCCATCGCCACACCCTAGGTCACCATCGCTACAGCGGTCTGAATCATTCTGGCCATCGTATGAGTTCAGCGGATCGAACGCGTTACACTCCCAAGCGTTGCTCTCGTTGATGGAACCGGTTTCATGCATGCACATCCAAACCTCGTATCCATCGGGAAGCCCATCCTCGTCCGTGTCGGCCACACGCGGATCTAGGAACTCGCGTAGCCCTGATTCGCTCTGACCGGGCGGTTTACCGGTCAAGGTTCTTCGGTTACTGAAACAGTTTTCCATGTCATACGGCCAGCAGTATTCCTGCAATGCCACCATTCCATCGTTGTCAAAATCAGATTGGTTGTCGGAACCATTCTCAAAATCAAGACCGTTGATGGTGAGCGTTACATCGTCAAGAGTCAAATTGATTGCTTGACTGAACGCTTCCTCGTGTAAATCTGGAATGAAGTCCTTATCCGTGTCCGTAATCGGCGGACCCTCGCCTGACGTGTCATCAGGGTGGACTGATTCTACTGGAGAGTTAGGGCGGCTCTGCGATACGAACACCATGCTGCCCAGAATGAGCAAGGTCACCAAGATGACAGTCTGCTTCCGGCGCACAAATCACACCCCCAACTACGTTGGTGGTGTCTAACCACATTCTTTCCCTTATGATGCTGATGGAGCACAGTTCGTACACTGCAACTCGCCGTGGTGGAGTGAATTCTGTGTACGTTAGGATGGGACGGTCGAGGTTACATACGCTTTCTCTGTTCGTTCGGAGAGCGGTTGTAGGCCTGAAAACGGGTGCCTCCGGGCATCTGCGAGAGGTGAATTGAAGGTGTGACCATGCGCCCGCCGCGCTTACAATGACCCTGCAACTGACTCATCTGGGAACAGGCAGCCGCGGCAACGCCACCTTGTTGTGTACCGACGAGGTCAATCTTCTGCTGGATTGTGGCTTCTCAGGCAAGGAATTGGAACGCAGACTCTCCCTGCTCGAACTGAAGCCGGAAGACTTGGATGCCATAGCAGTGAGTCACCATCACAACGACCACTCCAAAGGAGCGCTCATCGCCAATCGACGCTGGGGCATACCCCTGCACATGAACTTCGACACTTGTGCACGGCTTGGGCTGGATCCGGTTAACGAATGCACACTGTTCGAATCATTGGGGCGGGTCGAATTCTCCGATGACCTGTCGCTTCTTCCTGTGCCAGTGGAACACGAAGGTACAGACAATGTGGGATTCATCGTCAGCCATCGGGGAGAGAGGGCGGCGGTGGTAACCGATCTTGGAACCGGGTCAACTGAATTGACGCGGCACCTCAGTCAATGCACACACATCTCACTTGAGGCGAACTACGATTACGGACGTCTATTGGGTGGACCCTATCCGGACCGCTTGAAACAGCGCATCATGGGCCGAGGAGGGCACCTTTCCAACGAGCAGGCAGCGGAGTTGCTGTCCGAAGTTTGTGGGCCGGCTACACGGAGCGTCGTACTGTGCCATCTTTCAGAGCATAACAATCAGCCACACCTGGCTGAAAGCGAGGTATTGATGAACATCGAAGAACAGTTCGATGGAGACCTGTCCATCAGCCTACAATCTGGCCCGGACTTCAGCCACTACCTCGGCCAGGTAGAGCCGGAGCGGCTCACGGGTGCGCAGGTCTGAGCAGTATGCTCAGATGTTCAACTCGGCGAAGTCATAAGAACAGCAGGAGCGAGTGGGGGACGTGCGCCAGCGGAGCGGATGTCTCGCCCGTCGAGATGTGGACGGTGTCAGCGAGATTCTCGGAGTGACGATGCTGCTGGCAATGGTAGTCACCATACTCGGGGCTGTGTTCGTGCTGCTCGCTCCATTGGTCAGCGACATTAACGACAATCGAGAGTGGGCGGCAGGCAGTGTGGCTGCCACGCAGTTGAACGACAGAATTCTGATTGTGGCTGATTCACCGGCGGGAACTGGCATCGTGCATCACAGTGAGCAACTCGCACATTCAATCGACTGGCTCCCCGGAGCAGAGACTTGGACAATTGCAGCCGATTTAGTCGGAACGGACCGTGTGACCGTGCGACTTGATCCCGGGGAAGTGAATGTGACCAGTTTGAACCGCACCGCCACCGATGTAATCGTCACAATCGAGAGTGGGACATATCATGCTGACTTGGAGAATGGGACAGGTAACCTCAGCATAGAGGGCACAATGCACGGTGGAGTCAGTGTCGAAGTGAAGGATGTGCAGGGGAACATCATCCATCGTCTAGTGCGCATATCCATCGACGGCATACGTCTGAACAACCAAATGAGCGGGGGGGTATTCAGCGTAGATCTCGTGAACGGGGCGCGCATAGAGAAACTCCCGAATCAGGGTATCGAAGTACAGCAATACCCTAGACTGAGGCACGATGTCCTCATCGACGGGACACATCGCGTCAGTCTCGTACTTCTCGATATCGAAGCCGGCGAGACAGCGACGCGACACATGAGTACAGTGAACCTTGATTCACAGGGTACTGAATCGCTGTTCGACGCACAATCTCGCAATCTCCTGCTGAAGACTGAATTCGTTGCTGAAGCGACCATTGGTGCGCGCTACACTCACCACTGGACTGGAGACCACGACCTGTGGCTGGCCAGCGGACAAATAGAGGACTACAATGGATTCGGGCCACGACAGCGTCTCTCTGGGCTTGATGGACTGACATTGTTCCCCACCGACGAGACGTTTACCCTTGAGGTCACACTGCAGAAGGTGGAGGTTGGTTGATGCGTCGACGAATCGATGACGAAGCGGTATCTGCTGCCATCGCCACAGTGCTGCTGTTCGCCGGTACTCTAGCCATCATTTCAGGAATGATGGTGACGATTACGCCGATGATCGATGAGATGCACGGCGCGGTCGAGCGCCAAGCGATGTCCAGTCAGATGACTGACCTCGCTCTGGAAACAGTGCGCCTCTCGGAGACCGGGCTTCCAGGGGATTCCGCCACAGTTCCGCTGCGGCCGCATACAGGGGAGCTGGACTGGGACCTGAAACACGGCGGGACATGGTACTCGGCAAGCCATGTTGAAGGAGGGACTCTTCGTTTGGATGGAATACTTGATCTCGACGATTTGGCGCGCTTCCGCTATCCCAGCAGCGAGGTGTCCTCAATCTGCTTCGATGACCTCCGTGGGGGTCGTGGGGCGCTATGGCAAATGCGTCTTCCCGACATAGATGGAACATGGGCAGCAACCCCTGTATCGACCTTGGAACTACCACTGTCAAGTTCCAGCTTGACCATCGAGGACGAAGGGGTAGAGACCGATGTTCGCCTCCCACACGGAGTTTCCTTGACAGGGAGTATGTCCGCAGGAGGTGGCGACACCTGGATACACTCTGACGGACCTCTTCGAGTGCTGGTTTGGAGAGGAGATGGTGGGGCGGCACACATCGCACCTGATTTGGCCGCACCGACCGACGGCACAGGACGCAGTTGGACGCTACCCGTACCAGGTGGTGCAGTCAGCGCCCATCTGGTGACTACGGGACCAGCAACCATCGAATGGACGCTTGGAGAACAATCTGGTAGTGGATTTACCAGTGGGGACACTGCAACATGGAGCAATACCTGGACTTCTGACTCCGGCGAGATACTCGTACTGCGCAGCAGCGCTCCCGGTCGCCTACTATTGCAATGGGGTTCCGAATCGCCTGAATCAGGATTGGCTGCGGGCTCGACGATGTGGCCCGATGACACCGGTTCGTTCCTCGGTCGCACATTCAGCCTACCAGCCGCAAGCGGCAGCCTGCTGCTGGAGAACTCAGCCACCCAACCGGTCACTGCCAACATTCACGGCCTGTTCCAGATGGTCCCCGCCCAAGGAGAATTGCGCGTCGACTGGACGAGTGGAAGTGGAGACATTTCCGTGAGCGGACCGGTACAGTTGCACTGGCTAGCGGATGCGGCAGGAGGAGGTGCATGGCGCCCCGGAAGCCTCGACTTGGTGCGCGCTCTGGACACCGGCCAAGCCAGCGGACGAGAACATCGGATTGTAGTCCCGAGCAGCAATGGTGACATCGACGTGCTGCTGCAACCGGCGGCACCGCAGACCCGTGTGCGCCTATTGACCAGCCTCGCTGCTGGTGAAGAGTCCGACGTGCTGCTCAATCACACCGGCACCACACATACTTCTCGCCTTGCCACCAGCGCATCAGGACTCGTGCACATCGAAGTGAACAACAGCGATGAGTACCCGGACATGCCTGTACGTATCTTTGCCTCAAGTGGTTCTGATGGAATGACCGAGGTGCGCTCGGACGGCGAGGGGCGTTGCCTGACTCTAGGAACCCGTGCATCGGGATGGGTGAACATTGACCTCCCATGGAGTGATGTCAGCAAACTGGGAAATCAAGGTCTCAGAGAGGCGTGGGCTGAAGGGACGCACATGCTGGGATTCTCTCTCAAGGTACGTGGACCCCTTGGAGATTCACCTCATTCTGTACTGGCTTCGGCATGGGGAATTCATCTGCCGCGGCTGAACTACGTGTTTGAGAGCAGCGTCAGTGGGATGGAGATCGGTTTCCGTGGAGGATTCGTCGGCACCAATCATCCTGAGTTCCACGCCGATGTAATCGTCCCACCACCGTCCCGCGAGGGTCCCGGACCGCGATTGGCGGTGACAATGCAGATGACCATGCCAACATCCGATTCGGCGCTCGGAAGCAGCGAGGTGGAACTAAAATTCACCCTCGACAAACGTGACCAACTGACCTCAACCAAGGCATGGGAGATACGCAGAGGATGGGACGGACCGTACGGTCCAGCAATCGCTGCTGACGCATCTGAAGATTTGGCGTTCTCGGATGATTGGCTCACCTTCCCCGGACAACTCGACATGCTCGACGACCATGTCGGCTGGGTGCAACTGGTTCCATCAAGTTCCGAATCAATCTACCATGCTGGTGGAAACGAGATATTGTTCAACTTGCAACTAGCTCAAATCACATCGTCGATGGTGGTGGTCGTATGAGTGTTGGAGGATTCAAGATGGCGACACTGAGCAGAGATGAGGCGGCTGCAGCGACCGAGCTAGGATATGTATTCACGTTCTTGTTGGGATTGTTGTTCCTCTCAATGTTCAGCGTCTGGACCTGGGACCTAGAATCCTCGCGACAGGACTCGTGGACTGAGGAAGCGATGGACCAGAACCTCGACGCAGTGGCTGCTGCAGTTGAACGTGCAGATTCCGCAAGTCACCTCGGAGAGGGAGTAATCTATGCGGAACCGGTGCCTCTGCTGCTCTCGCAAGCCACACGTCTGGAACTCAGAATGCTCCTAGATGATGACGGGTTGTTGCTGCAGGATGGTAGTCGAGAGTTCACCTCGCGCAGACCAATCAGCTCAGGGGCGGCGACCAACCACACAGGAGAGGTGTCGTTGAATGGAATCGACACTGTCTGGGTGGTTCTCGTTGGAGAAGAGGTACGTCTGCAGGTTTCCCAACCGGGCATCTAGAGTCGAATTTCGCTCGAATCAATCACCCATGAGCGCTCGGTGGACCTTCGCTTGCACCTCGCGCATGCGATCCTGAGCGCCCAGTTCTTGGAAGACGGTGAGGGAACGCTGCAGGTATTCCATACGATGTTCCCTGTCCTGTGCCGCTTCCCCAAGTCGAGCGAGTAACTCGCCGATGAGTATTCGATAATCGTTTGATTCGGCGAGGGCCAGAGCTTCTCGATACTGTTCAAGTGCCTCATCCTGACGTCCAGCATCGACCAGCACCTCTCCGAGCAGCAACTTGATTTCGACAGCAGAGTGCTGGTCAGCCTCCTCACTCATCTGCTCGAGTGCCTCAGAATAGTGAAGCAGCGCCAACTCTGGATCACCGCTGCGAGCGTAGAAGCGACCGAGTACAGCCCTCGCACGCGCGTGGAGGGAGACGTCGCCTGTAGCGAGTGTCTCGTCGTGGGCTACCATCGCGTGCTCTCGAGCGCGGACAAGTTCGTCCATCTCAAGCAACGATGCTGCCAATTTGATGCGGGCATCGGCTAACAAGGGGTTCTCTTCTGAATCCAGCAATAGTTCAACGTTCTCACAGGTCTCCAGAGCCCGCTTCAAATCCTTCTGGCGCCTGAAGATATAGCCCATGTTGTTGTACGTCCTCGCCGCGCCAACTGCATCTCCCAGTTCGATGAACTGCTCTAGAGCGTCATGGTGCATTTCGAGAGCTGTATCGATGTCGCCACGCATCATGTTGATGTCCGCTTGGCTGGACAGTATACGCGCTGTCGTCAATTTTCCTTCGTCGTCATTGTCAATCAACCCCAGCGCTTCGGAGTAGAGTGCTCCAGCCTCTTCCCATCTACCCTGGATTGAGAGAATGTCGCCGCGTAGTTCCAACACTACCGCCCATGCTGATTCCTCAACATCGCTCTTCTCTACGCCATCGAGGATTCCCAGCAATTCCATGTGACCGGATGCAACCAATGCGCTACCAGTAGTAGCAATCTCAGCACCCAACTCCTCGCTGTCTCCAGTGTAGCGTAGATGGTAGAGGAACTCGATTTTCTGTGCCGGCTCCCGACGGCGGTTGCGGTACCATTCGACAGCCGCCGCGTGCAGGTCACGGTTAGTCTGTTTGTCAAGGGAACGAGATAGGAACTCGCGAACTAGATCGTGTACGTCGTAGTTCTCAGAATCCGCTTGCCGGGCCAACCCCTTGTCGACCAAGTCGTCAAGCAGATCGGTCTCCAACTCCTGCATTGTCAATGCCTCCAAGGGCATCGGTTCGCGGAATACCGCAAGTGCCCCGAGCAGTCGCTTCTCCCCACCTGATAACTTGCTGAATATTTCCTGCTCGACATACTTCTCAAGCGTCTCGTGGAAGGTAGCGCCGATTGACCCGCGGTTGATTAGTTCCAGCACCAGCGGATGGCCGCGTGACAGACCGTAGATGTGTAGGTAGGTGACTTCGTCCATGTCAGGAAGTGCCGTCAGCAGTTCTCGCGATGATTCTCGGTCGAGTCCTTCCAAGTGTACGACGAGCGTCATGATGTTCCCTTCTGCATCGGTCAGAGGCATCACTGGGCGGAACGAGCGGGAGAACAGCACGACTCCAACATCATCCATCTCTTCCATCCGCTGCGAGACACCGCGAATGACAGAGAACAACACCTCGTCGCCCAACTTGTGCAAGTCGTCGATTACTATCAGCGCCGAGGTGTTAGCAAGTCCTCCGACAATCAGGTTGACCGACATCGGCGCTGAAGGTACTGGAGTGGTGGAAAGATAGTCGGACAAGCCGTCATCTCCAATGGCAGACAGCCACTCTGAGGCTACCTCAAGGAACGCACGAGCACCCTCCCAGTCCTGAACTCGGTGGTAGAGTAGGTTCCGCTTGTGGGTGAACATTTCAACCAGTTTGGCGGCCAACGAGGTCTTTCCGATACCTGCGATTCCCGGTACCAGAATAGTGGTGGAGCGGGCATCGAGAAGGTCGACCATCGTCTTCAACTCGGCGTCGCGCCCCACGAAATGACGCATCCTCGGCAAATCTCCGAGTACGGACACCAATTGCTTCTCGACGTGCTTCGATAGATCTCGTTCAATCAAGTCGGGACTCAGGTTGCGCATATCCAACACCCCGTTGTCGTCCAGATATCGGAGAACATCGGTAGGTCTGATTGTGAACGGAGACTGTTCAATAGAGCCCGCGAGGGTTGTAGATTCGGTTGAACCGTCTTGAACAATCATCCTAACTGGGTGTTCAGCTAACCTCTCCCAAGTCTCATCCGCTAGTTTCATCCCGGATTCAGTTAGGAAGTAGGCCTTCCGTTTGCGGGTTACACCGGATACGTGTGCCTGCCTCTCGATGAGCAGGTTCTGATCCTTCAGCCCAGCGATGGCGCGCGGGACGTTACTACGGGCGATGGCAACGGCGTTGGCGATGCCCATCTGTGACAGAGCGAAGGGAACCTCTACCTTGTCAGAGTAATCTGCGTAGTCCCACAGGTGAAGCAGTATGCGCTCCTGTACTCCGGGTTTCACCTGAACCATCTAATTCACCTCTATCATGTTGTATCCGTTAGGCAATGAATGTGCGCATGGCACGATTCACTGCTGTGGTGGTTCACCTGATTGGTCGGGTATCCACTGATTACTGGCCGCATCCCACTGCCATCCAGGATAAGTCGGTTGCGCTGCAGGTTGTGGTGCGGCGGCCTGTACCGCTGGTTCGACTGGCGCTGCCTGCTCCTGTTTACCCCACGCATAGACATCCTCCTCTCCTTGAGCCTCCTCTGACATCAACAACGACTCGTCGTCTTCCTCCTCCTCGAACTCTACAAAGAAGAATACGAAAACACCTCCGAGCAGACCGATTATGACCAATGAAAGAACAGCCCAGAGGATCCATCCGAATGTACTTCCATCATCTACGTCACCTACCTGTATGCTTTGGCCAGATTCGGACATACGCTCGTTGTCATAGTCAAACACGACTACGTTGCTGCCTCTTTCCAACTTGGATGCGGACACTACAATGGTCCAACTACCATTCTCAGAGATTTGCGCACTTCCGACGCGCAACGAACTCAACCCAGAGCGGGCGACTACCTCTACGGTAGGCCTGCCAGTGCCGATGAACGTAACTGAATCATCTAGGTCGATGTTGCCACTGCCAACTCGTTGAACACTGAAACTCACTGCGTTAACTACGAAATCGACTTCCAGCGAGTAGGCCTTGCTGTTGAATTGATCCTTGGCGACGAACTTCATGCCAGAACAGGACCATTCGGCCATGTCCGGCGAGTAGAACGACATCGCCACTGGGTTGTAGGTGGCTCTGCCATTGATATCAATCTGAATCTGCTCAGCACACTGGTCGTCATCGTAGGTATCGGGGTCGTCCCACACCTCGATGCTCATGTCCTCACCCTCTGGGTCGAAGAACCATCCTGCGAGTTCGATGCTGGCTCCGTTACCACAGCGATCCGGCGCCTGGCTATTCTCATCGCAGAAGATGATGTGGGTGCGCTCCCAAGTCTGCTCCTGAGTCACCGATGTGCCGTCGAGCAGGTCCACAGTATCCCCCTCTGCGAGATATACGGGTGCGAGGTTGTTCGCATCTGGTGGATTATCGATGATGATTTCTCTCTGTACCCAATCACTGTACAATTGGCCGTCCTTCGAGCGCGCCTGTACCAGATAGTGGAAATCATGCACCAGCCTGCTGGTATCCCAGATGGTCGACCATGCACCATTGGGGGCGATGTTGGTGACTACGGAATGAGGACCGGGTGGGCGCTCATTCATTGCGTCCTGTGGGTCGAGTATCCTGATTTCAACCTTTGAAACATCACCGTCCGTGTCGCGGGCAACACCGGAAACAATCGTGTCGGTCCCGGCGCGTATCACCTGCATGTCATAGGGTTCAATCAATGTGATTAGTGGGGGTGCATTCGTGTTATCGATATCAAGAGTGAGTTCTATTGGAGTACATTCACCTATCACCCCGCGACAGAATGAGGAGTCGGACGCCCATATGCGGAATGTCCAATCTGTACGCACTTTCGGCATCCCCGAGAAGTTCCAATCCCAAGACCAGATTGGGCCACCAACCACAGGAACTGTTGTGGTGTTGAACACTGACGAACTAATCTCAAAGTGAACCTCATCGATATCGCTACCGTAGACTCCGTTGTATGGATCACTAGCCGTACCACTGAAGGTGACGATACCCGAATCGAATGTGGAACCATCCGTGGGTGTAATCACGTAAGTCACGGGCGCCTGCGTGTTCAATCTGATGGTTCGGGTGATTACTGGACTGTAGTCAACTCCATCCCAAGCACGGAACTCAAAGGTGTAGTCGTTTTCTGGCTCCAATGACATGTCATACTCGAAATGCCAAGAGCGGAACGGGCGGTTGTCCAGAGTCACCTCACCGTTCGCTCCACTGTCGTCTACTGCGTAACGTGTATCATTCCAAGAACTGGAGGCGGGCGTCTTGATCTCTACTCGCTCGATTGCTCCTTTCTGCTCCCAGCGCGCCTGCTCATCCGAACCGAATATGCCTGTGCCAATGTTGCCGTCCCATCCCGAACCGGTGAAGTTGACCATGCGCTTGAATGAGTGTCCGTCGACCTGACTGACTGTAACCGTCGGTACCATGTTATCGAGAGAGACCACCATGTCCAAAGTTCCGGTCAGGTTGAATGCTTGCTTATCGTAGCCCTTACCGAATCGGTACGTGGTCACGAAATACTTTGACAACTCTCGCGTGGAGGACCCTTGCTGACAATCTGGGTCATCTGAATCGTAAAGCAAGTCGCCGTCATTGTCGACGCCATCACTGCACGAATTCTCCCCAGGATCTCCAGCGAAGTGGTTCGGGTTCGGTCCATTACCAGTGAAATCCAGATGGAAGTCTGAGGCTAGTGATATCCACGGAGTGAATCCAAACGGATCAGTCGTAATGTCGTACATGTCGTTACCGTGAGCATCCTCCAACAACACGTTGGCATCTCCTACGCGCACTCCATTAACGGTAGCGCGGAAGCGAACTAACTCCGCACGTCGTACCTGCACGGCCCACCTAATCGGAGACGTGTCGATGTACGCCTTCGTCAAATCGAAGTTAGTCAGATTGGCGTACGTGAATACAGTAGAATTGTTCACCATGTCGAGAGACAGAGGGAAATTTATCGGTGGCATGGACTTTGTTGGGGCGAGTATAACCTGGTGTGCCCAGTTGTTCCACGGATAGGCCTCAGCGTCGGGCCATGACAGCCCAATCGGATAGGTCGTACTGGATGTAGGATTGGGGATCATTTCTGACTGAACCGTCACAGAACTCTTGGTTATGTTGTAAACCTGCGAGACATTGACCCATGTATTTCCTGAGAAGAAGGCAAGTGTACCGTACTCGGTACCAAGGTTATCGTCGTGGTGAACAATGCGTGCACCCACTCCTGCAACATTGAACGTGTTGTCCTGAACATCAATCAGTGCGCCAATCGCTCGAATCCCATCACCTTGGGCGTTGTTCACTGTATTCCGGTGGATGCTGACACTGGAACGGAACACGTGGAACACAGGGCAGGTGAAGGAGTCGTCATCCCAAATCTTCTCACTCTGGCACTCGCCGCTTACATTGTTGAAGGTATTATCCGCGAACCAACCACGGGCCACCTGTGGCCCCGGAACAGTCCAGTCTGAGTCGCCGAAGTGATACTCTCCGACGATGACTGGATCACGATTGATGTCCTGAAATGTGTTGTTGTCAGCAAGGATTTCCACATGTCCAACACCCCAGATTCCGTTGTATCCACCTATGGGGCCGATGACGTTGCGGCTTAACTTGACCACCGCCAATTCAGGGAAGCTCGACACGACTTGGATACCTGATCCTTCAGAGGCCCCCTCCATCACGTTGTCCTCAAAGGTCACCAAAGCACCATCGTAAGCGGTGAGTGGTGAGTTGTCGGACGTTGAAATTTTGTTGTGGCTAGCAAACAGTTCGTAGTCGTAGCCAAGAATCGTCCTTCTTCCGTTGACATCAATCCCCGTGCAATCCGTCTCAATGGTATTGCTAGTGATTGTCCCTCCGGAATCGGTGTAACGATAGCCATAATCTCCGCTGGCAACTACTCCGTGGTCGATGTCCATGAATGACTTCTGTGCCCAAACAACGTGACGACCGTTGTCCTGCGCGCTGCAGCCACTGGAGGTGCCAGTGAATACCGGACTGTCGAGAGTCACCGGATTGTTAGGGGTGCCTGCGCCGTAAGCCTGGATAGCTTGTCCAAGTAGAGACTCAGATAGTGCTTCACTGCCGACGGTAAACGTTCCACCAACGAAATGTGGAGATGCAAGATCTACCACCAAGACGCTGGAGGTGTTGATGTTCTCAAACATCAACCCAGTCGATGTCGGGCTGGCACCATCGAAAACAAGAGCACCATAGCGCACCTCTCCGATATCGGTGGCGAAGCGCGGGAGTCCATACGCATTCTTGATTTCCAGATGGTTCAATTTGGTCTGCTGAACATCGATGGTATCTCTAATCAGAATTCCTTCGAAGCAAGACGGGTCCGCGTTGTACAGAGGTTGACCGTTAGCGGGGTTGACCAGCCAGTAACAGTTACCTCGAGCCGACAAGTTACTTGGATTAGTCCATGTGAATGAGACTTTGCTGGAGTTGCTCGCCATGCCACTGGCGCCACAGGATGTGTCACCAGCACACAAGTTGCCTTTCACATGCAGGTACGTCCCGTTTGACATGGTGACCGTGGTGCCAGGTTGGATGATCAGTTTCGCCCCAGGCGCCACTTCCACATTACCAGTGACCGTATGCGATCCTGTCCAGGTCTCAGTCCCAGATATGACGCCACTCTGGGTCTCATTCGAAGCGGTTGCAGTTGGCATCACCGACACCAACGCGCTGAGCGATGTGAGCACCATCAGACTCACCAGCATGATACTCTTCATTCGATTTTCATTCATGTTCCAACATACTCCTGATGTGAGCGGCCGACGGAGGGGCTGAATATAAGCAAGAAGGCTCTACGCAATAGTATTTGTATCAAATCATATCAAATAGTATCAATATTTTATCGGCGCTATTCGTAACATAATATCAAAATTAAATAAAAATATCAAAAATTAATTTCATATGAGGTTGATAGTATCAAATATTCGACAGTGGAGGGGAAATTGTTGCCGCTATTCGGGGTCGCATCACGTGGATGTGGCCAGTCTGACTTCGACTTCTTCGAGCCAAGCAGTAGCATTCAACACACCATATCCATATCGCAGATGATGCTCGTTCTGCATCAACGGACTGGCATCACATGAGGCGGCTAGGGCCTGCTTCACTAGGTCAATTGGTGCACGGTCCCCTTCAGCGGCCGGCTGCAGAGCTGGATGATCTCGGTGTCTCTCAAGAATCAATGCCAGCGCTCCGGTAACAAACACGGTTGCATCACTTGTACCGTCACTGCGAGACCAGGTCGCTCCCAAATCTGTGGATACGAAGGTTGAGTGGATCATCACTCCCGGGGCGACAACCTCGGGCTTCTGGTCCGGTGCGGTTCTCGTACTCCCATCTGCCAGAGTAGTTGCGCCCGCGCTGCTCTCCGACCACAGAGTTCGGTTGTGATGCACTGCTCCGACGGCAATCACATCATCTACATTTGCTGGGACGCTGACATCGGGGTAATCCTGTCCGGTCCCTCCATGGTTACCAGCCGCCGCAACCACGAACACCCCATTGTCCAGCGCATCAATTACTGCTTGCTCAGTGCTTGTCCCAAGTTCTGTCACGAAATCGGGCTTCCCTCCGAGACTCAAACTGATGATGTGTGCCTGTTTTTCCAGCCAGCACCACTCAATAGCATCTGCCACCACATTCTCGGTTCCGGATGAGCCGTCGGAACCGAGCGCGGCTGCAACAATCAACTCGATTCCTGGAGCAGCTCCAGTGAACGTACCTTGAGCAGCCAGAATTCCCGACATCATCGTACCGTGCGAGTGCGTCGCATCGTTGTCGTGTGGAACTCCTTCTGTGTCGTGAATGAAATCTCGGAATGCGACTAGGTTGACACCTGACAAATCTGGGTGGCTCGTGTCGATACCTGTATCCACCACACAAACCCTTACCCCTGCTCCTGTGAGGCCAATGGAGTTGAGGTCGCGGATGCCGGTGTCCTCGTATGCCCACTCGGAGTTGGGGATGAGATCCTCGATGTAACTGGTGAGCATATTCTGCGTGAGCAGCAGCACACCAAGGAGGATGATGACTATCCACAACCCCCATGGAAGTATGCGGTGAGAGCGCACAGGTTTGGCTGCCTCAGCCTCTTTCCAGCCACCTGGATCGATATCCGGGGGTAATCCGTAATCCTCAGCAGGATATCCTGGTGCCTCTGGATCAATTGCCGACAGCATTCTCGGTTCGTCCGGTTCGGGGAGGAATTCGACATCTTCCAAACCGAGTACCATCAGCTCCACCCGTACTCTCCGGAGAGAGTACGCTTCATCCACTCTTCGCACCCGTGAGTGGCGAATTGCCCCCGTCTGGGACTTTGTCTATGACTAGAATGGCACTGCGCCAGTCATACTGCTCCGGATTCTCCTGTAGAGTAAGAATCCGATGAGGAACATGGCGATGATAATCATCGGAATCCATGTGTTGACAGATTCAGGTGCTGGTGTTGACACCTTAATCATCTCTAGGTCATTGGTGACTGAAGACGCATCTAAATCGACCGCATCCGAGACAATGATGGTGAAGTTGAACTTCTGCTTCCCGATGCCTACACCATCCAAGTCGAGGAATAGCATGTAGTCGATTATCTCACCTGCAGGAATAAGCAAGGGCTCGGATTCGGTGAATAATTCGGGATAATCGGGCATGTCAAGGTGTATCGAAACTTCGCTTGCATCGACGAGTCCGGTGTTTTTCACGCGTACGACAAACTGATTGCGTGAACCGGAGATAGCATTAGCTCCGCTGAAAGTGTCAATGTCCTCGAATGTCAACAGAGGCCGGGCCGCCTGAACTACAATCGCAACCTGTGGATAACTGGTGTTGTCCTCGCTGCTTATGTTCAGGTGTAGCGTGAACGAGTCATCGTCTGCGTCCACAGGTGCGAACACGGTGAACGAATAGGTGCGCGCCTCACCGCTGCTGTAGGGTGACTCCTCCGGTCCCGTGGCGCTCCATCCCTCTGGCAACCAAGTCGTGTCAATCTCAAACTGGATGGTGTCTTGGCCGTTACCAGCATTTTCGATTATGAATTCTACCCGCTGCTCCTCACCCGGGTAGACGCCAGTTGTACCTTCAGGCTGCTCGATCACGTTCACCTGATAGATTTGAGGAATTCGGACCGTCAATTGATGTTCGCTGTATGAGCCGTCGGTATGAGTCAGTTTGAGAGAGATTTTGTGACCATTATCCAGTGATGTGGAATTGCTGAGGTTTGCCGGCTTGACTCGCATGGTGATATCGACTGACGCAGCGGTGTTCAATCCCAACTGTATCGACTGTTCGTCGACCCATTGGATGGTTCCGTTGGCATCAGTACCATTGTGGAATTCGACCGACCAATGTTCAATGTCCTCGGCGGAGAAGATGGTCGTGACGTTGTATTCATCTAGAGCCTCATTGCCAGTGTAATCAACTTCTATGGTGAACTCAATTGCCTCGAACACGCCACTCTCGCTTGATTCCATGACATCAACGTCGTTGTTCAGGTTCTCGTACGGGGTTGCACCAGTCACAGCGGTGACGTTGAACAGGACACCGTGGTCAAGATGACGATTGAAGCGTAACGTGTTGACTGGAGTCTCCTGCTCGGCGGCGACATCAATTGTCAGGCCGGCGCTGTAGGTCATATTCAGTCCATGTTCGTTGGTTTGGAATTCACTATCCACAGATAATGTCCCATCTGGCAATAACAGGTCTACATTTCCTTCCGAATCGACACCGATTTCCCACTTGCGATTGTCGCCCATATCAAGCTCAATATACGGTGTCCCAATTATCGCTGCACCTGGTGTATTCGTATCGCCGAGGTGATGACTCTCACCGTCGAAGTCAATCCATGAGGTGGTGATGTGCAGGATTCCACCCGGCATCAGTGTCATGTTCACTTCCGCACCTTCGTGTACGCTCGCATCCACGAACACCACACCAACTATTCCAGCCGCCTCGTTGGTGGCAATCAACACCCATTCACCGGGTTCGATGTACGCACTCCAAGAGCCATTCCATTCACCGCCATCGAGCAACTTGACGGGTGTGTGAGATTCTCGCTCGATTCCGGAATGTGGCACGAGTTGGAGAACAACTCCCCCTGAGATATCGTCCCACACCTCCATCTGAACGTAATCTATCAGACCGACGACGGTAACATTACCCGCAAGCAACTCAAGGTCAGTCGAGTTAGGGATATCGGTGACTACTATCGTCGCGTTGACCGAAGCAAAACCGATGCGGGTGGCTTCGATAGTGTAGTTTCCAAGAACAGGGACAAACAATTGCCACGTTCCTAGTTCGTTGCTGGTCAAGTTGACATCCTCTGGAAGACCACCTCCAGTGACGCTGATGTTGGCACCTTCAACGCCTTCGCCCTGATCGTATCCTCCGTCATCGTCGAGATCCCAGAACAGATTCCCACTGAGTACTACCCAGTGCTCCAAGATAATCGAGGTGTTGTCTGGTGTCTGCTCTCCTTCTTCCAGTTCATCCAATGTCTGCGAATCGAGTAACCATCGTTCCTGACCGAACGTCGCATTCAGTGACAGCGACCATGTCCCTGGCCAGATATAGGAGTCTAGTATACCATCCGAGTTAGTCTCTGGCATCGTGATGTTGCCCAGACCATCCTCGCTATGGGCAATCAACTCAAACCCGGTCATGTTCTCTCCGCTGCCCTCCTCAAAGAAAGATATCAGCAGATGCGCGGATTCCTGCGTACGCCAGGAGATTTCATCGACGAGGCTAGAATTGGCATCAATGGTGAGCACTCCTCGGAATTCCTCATGTGTCAGACCGGTGTTGAAACGATCAACAGTGACTATCCATTCGCCTTCAGGAAGATAATCGAACAGGATGCCGGTTTCGTTTGTGAAGCGATTGAACTGCACATCGCTGTCCACGGATTCAAAGTTCACCTGTCTGCCCGCCACCTGTCCGCCTGAGTAATTGGTCAGGTTGGCTTTCACCCGCCATAGTGGCAAAAACGGCATCTCCACAATCTCGCTCACGTTGTGTACTCCGAGTACCAGCACGATGCCTTCCTCGGCAGAGACCAACTGTGTATCGAAGATGCTGCCGTTGGTCACATTCTGTGTCTCTACGGCAACGGTGTATATTCCCGGTTCCACATCCACGGTTATACGGCCGTCAGAGAACTCGGCTGCAGTGATATTCAAACCAACTCCCAAACCAGCTGTGGAAATTGGTACTAGCCCCACGTCGATGTCAATGAGGGTGCCATTGCTGACGTTCGCATCTCCTTCATGATCGATGAACGCGGTTATGTCGATTGTGATGTTATCCGGTTGGGCAATCATTTCTATGTTTTCCAGATTGATACTGTTATTGAGTGATACGTTGATGTCCAACGGTTCAAGATTGAACCAATCTTCATCTACGCTCAGTGTCCATACACCCTCCTGGAGTTTGTTGTTGAATCGGCCATCTGTAGCAATTTCTAGGAACCAGTGAACATCACGCGTATGGTCGTAGGCGTGTACAGGTAACGGCTCATAGCCGGGGAAGTTAGGGGAGTACAACGTTTGGTTCCGAATGATGTACATCGCTCCAGAAACAAAATGCCCTTCTTCTAGATAGAGTACGATTGGACTCATTCCCTCAAGTACTTCGAACTGTGTTCCGTTGGAAAGTTGGCTAGCAATCGAACGTGTAGTCATGTTGACAATTGCATACTCGGGGAGTTGTATCGAGAAGTTGCCATCCATGTCTGTTGATACCGTTGTCTCGATTCCACCCCACCTGAAATCGACTTCCAGATTGTGTGCCGGGTCGATTGGATCGTCATCCTTCAGGGTGCGCACGAGAATTGTACCGTTAACCTCAACACTGCGGGCGAGCATCCATTCTAGACCGCTCATGTCCTCTGAGACCTCAAACTCCTGCCAGAGCATCAATCCATCTTCGCTAGTGATGTTTACCACCCATTGTCCCACGGGCAACTCGATGTGGTACGAACTCGTGTCGTTGACGTAGCGTGCTTCTAGGAATTCGTCGTCGAGTAGCAGCCCACTGTGGAACAACACGTCCACATCACTCACTGGCTCTACCGTGCCGCCGCCCAAATCTCGCCAGACGGTGAATTCGACATCGAAGGAGATTGGAACCGGATTGTTTCCAAGAATGAGGGAGAACTCCTCCGCATCGACGGAAGCGGCAACGTGTGCAATTCCGTTGCACACACCGTAGCCAGTGCCGTTCCACGGGACGCACTCCTTGAATCCATCACCATCGAAGTCCATGCTCACCGAATAGTTACCGTCAGGCAGAGGGCCGAATCCGAAAGTACCGTTGACATCAGTGGTAAGAATGCATGGAGCAAAGAAAGTGTCATCGCATGACTCGACAGCGAGTTCATCCGGAAGGCTGTCATCGGTAACCTCTAGTGGAGCGTTGCTAATCAGTGAGCCGTTCATCCACTTCATCTCCCCACTGATGTATGACCCGGGCATCAACAGCTGGACCTCAGCTATCGGCTCGATTTCGACCTCAAGAGGAGTCGATAATCGGGTGCGCTTACCGTTGCCAAGGATAACCTCAACTCGATAGACACCGGGTAACGCATCGACAAGGTGGAACGATCCCGGTTCCACTATATCTCCGCTGAAAATTCCGACTCCACTGAACAGTCCCGTACCATTAATCACGCCGTAAGTGTCGAGTTGTTCATCGCTGGTATTGGTGACGAAAAAGCCTGCGCCGACAAACGTCTCCCTGTGCATTTGTGCAGTAAATGCTAGCGTTCCATTGGCGGTAACTCTACCACTACCATCCAACTGGTTGATGAACACGTACTTCGATGGATTACTGCCAGGAATCAGACATACGTCTGAGTCCTCTGGAATGCTCTCATTTACGCAGTTAGAGACGTTCAATGAAGAATTGTCAAGCGTCCCTTCGAAGATGCCGGCGCCACTGAACTGTCCACTACCGGTGAAGGAGTGGTTGTTTAGAATCTGGCGAGTGAAATTTCCAGTGAAATCGGATACCAGAACAGAACCCTCAGACTCCATTATCCCATCTCCAGTGAAGGTGACTTCACCGGTGCCTCGGAATGTGCGCGGGTACTCGGAGGTTGATTCAACCGTTCCGTTGGTGGTCCAGATATGCGGGAGTTCCGTCGCGGTCCAAATCTCAGTCAAAATTAGTTCGTGAGAGACGAGTGGCTCTTCGTTGAAAACTTCGTGGCCCGACCATGTGACGGTGCCCGAGGCGCTCGAAGCATCGATGAGAAGTGTCTGCTCGATAACCTGCTCACCGTTCGAATCGGCTTGCTCTCCAGTGATATTGAACTCCATCTCACCTATCCACATGCCTCCTGTAACATTCGCTAGCAGAGCCGTGACTGGATTGACGGTTCGCGCTTCTTCCGGCTGGTCTCCTAGAACGTCTGTTAGCCAGGTCTGCCAAGTCTGGAAGTTGTTCTGCGCCGCAGTAATCTGATCGATTGACTTCGTTCGCGCCTCAACCTCATCCCCACTGAACCCTGAGAATGCTGTGGCGCGAATGTGGCCTGCAGGTACCCTGAACTCGAAGTGACCATCCTCGTCTGCATCGACGGTTCCGATTGGAATCCAGTATTCGCGCGGGTCTTCGTCGCTGGAACCCTCGCCACTGTAGGCATCACGTTCGATGAGGATGCGCGCATTGGGTACGGTTGAGATATCTCCGAGTTGAACATCGCCTGACAGAGTCGCTCCAGAATAGTACTTCAGAATCTTGACCGCCGTGTTAGCGTCATACCATTGTCTCGCTCCGTCGTCGTTGTCTTCGTCATACCAATTGGCGATTACGAAGTGGTTCATCATTGCTGCTGGGAGAGGGAAGGCGTACTGTAGAGACGAGTTCACCGACCCGCGCATATCGAAGTGCTGCCCTGGCTGAGCTGGGTCTGAGTTGAGCGCATCGTCGATTCCGAGATGGGGTGACCCATAGCCGATGTAGGCGCGAGCGACCATCGTGTCGAAGAACTCTGGTTCCTGATCCACTCTGATATCCATGAGTTGGATGATCTCTATGTCGTTCTGTGACTGGCTGCGAACAATGTCATCCTGATACTCCTTTTCGTACTGATCAGCGGTCATGTCCACTGGATATCCCGAAGCGCCACGCTGTGTGATGTAGGACGTCTCGAAGTAGGTATCCGGATCCAGCCCTGACAGTGTGGTTGGAGCGTAAAAGATGCCCGTGGGGTTTCCACCACTCGCAGAGTAGGCGCCCGCAATTGGATAGAGGCGGTTGTCAACTGCGAAGTAGCGTATCTCGTGGTTGCGATCGATTACGTCTCCTGGATTACCACCTGAATCTGCTACAGTATAGGTGATCTCATTGGACAACTCATGGTTTAGTGTGACCAATTCACTGAGGGTTAGAGCTGACGACAGGAAGGTGCGCCCAAGTGCTAATCTTGCGTTTTGTCTGTGTAGAGATGTCGTAGCATCAGCGAAATCATCGACGAGATCCTTGGTGTACCAATAGTCACCGATGACGTAGTGCGTAATTTCCTCAGTTACCTCATCATTACGATGTTTCGACGAATTCAGTGATGCCATCGCGTCGGATAGGACTGTGTGTTCTGTGCCATCCCACTCTCTACTTTCGTAAATCCGGTATGTTTTCGAGACCATGGGTATGCCTGCGTCGTCGAGGCGATACCCTTCGGCGAGAGTGGTACTGCCTGCTGTGTGAGTAACGGTATACGAGTGGTCGACAACAATCGATTCCTCATCTGAACTCAAAGTTGTCAGCAGCACGAACTCGTCGTACTGGGCATCTGACAACGCTCGCTGCAGCGCGTTGTCGAATCCGCGTGTGAAGCCACCATCGTCGCTGTAGCGTAGGTCACCCTCTGCTAGTGTGAGAATCCACAACGCGAGCAGATCTTCCTCCGACTCGGCCAGTAACATGTTCCCTGAGTTAGGGATGCCACTCTGGAAGTTGTCAGCAACAGTCGGGTGCTTACCCTGAGCAAGAGCTTGGAATCCATAATCCCACCAAGAGACGAACGCCGGACGTTGCGCGAATGGCAGTTCCGTATCCTGTTCCTCAAGCCACTGATAGCCATCGTTCCAATAGCGTCCGTTGAACCCAGAGCCGAACGACCCCATGTACCAACAACTGGTCGACTTGCTAGAGCCGCGACAACCACTGGATGGGTTGTACTGGGTGTCATCGAAAACGGAGAATCCAAAGATCGGATCAGCGGTGCGCAGCAGTCTGGGAGTTATGTTGTAAATCGATGAATCGACGTCCTTGGCTGCAGAGTTACCTTGGGGAATACCAGCATCCAATCCGTAGGTTGCATGCTGGCTTACGAGCAGCATGAACACCAACAAGATAGCCCCTACAGCGGGGTGCTTCTTCAGCGCCTTCCTGCTGGACGAGAACCGAGCCCTTGGGGTACCTATTCCAAATCTGCGCCACGATTTAGCGAACTTATGGCCACCGCAAACCCCCCACAAGAGAGTGATTGACCAAGCACCCATCACCGCTACAGGAGGTGTCGCGTTGAACACGAATCTCCCTGCACTCCAGGCCATGAAACCAGCAACTAGCATCCACACAGCCAGAACCAACTTCACTCGATCCTGCTTGCGCACACCCTGTGATAGAGCGACAATGCCAGCACCGATTGCCAGCAGCGCGACCAACGGTCCGAACGAACCGAACAGCATCCCGCGACTGGGTGCCTGTGCCTCAGCAATAGTACCGAAAATCTTGTTCTTACTGAAGTAATATCCACCGGTGAACAGCACCTCCCAGGCGCTGGTGTCCTTCAACACGTCAACAATGAACCACCCTGCAACTCCGATAATGCCGAGCGTCAACACCAGATACTGCGGATTAATCTTGGATTCGTAACTGACGAGGAACATCCAGATGAACAGTAAACAGGCTGCGAGAGCACCGAAGTACCACTCGATGGAGAAGTTCACCCCTCCAGCGATAATCAGCATACCGATGATTGCCGGTCCTGCGATGACCAGCCAAGGCAGATCACGACTGGCGGAGGCGATGTAGCCTGTCACGAACGTGAATGCGAGGATGTAGAACATCGGCTGGAACCCACTGGCGTCCCACACGAGTTTCAACTCCATGTGAGCGTAGAACGGTAGTGGAATCAAGAATGCACTGACCATCATCGCCAACGCAGCGACTGTGAGCGCCATGCTGTCACGACGCCTGAACATGTTCAGCAGAACCTGAGTGAAGAAAGCGGCGTACAGGATAGCGAGACCGTAGACGAATCCCTTCCACCCTAGTGCAACAGTTGCGAATGCAAATCCAGCGAGAATCGCATTGGATACTGCGGTCGGTCGCTGTTCAAGCGTCGCCTTCACCCCCTTGAAGAAGTAGGAGGGGCGCCACGAAGCGTTGGGGACGATTCTGTCACTACCTGCAGCCTCGACAGCCTTCAACCAGAAATAGAATCCAAGCGTCAAGAACAGGATGACGAACGCGTCGTGGTCTGACATCGCGAATGTACTCTTGGATACATGACCGGGCATCAATGCAATCAGCCAAGCAGCCACTGCACCGGTGCCCTTGCTGAAGAAGCGCCGACCGATGGACGCCATCGGCAGCACTGTGAGCGCACCGTAGATGACAGGGAGAGCGGCCACCGACCACCAGACCGCTTCTTCTGC
>CAXEUS010000095.1:0-3157 GCA_963999385.1 uncultured Candidatus Poseidoniales archaeon
GCGGGTGAAGACGAGCGAGTCAGGGTTCGAGTGGGTGAAATTGACCAGACAAACTGGTCGGCGGACATCAAGCCGTGGCGCAAAGGAAGTCGCGGCGCTCCGTTCGTACGTGGAATCCATTTCCGTAATGATGAGAGCAAGGTGTGGCTGCAGCATCCTGCATTTGATTCGAGCATCCAGAGCACAGCTCCGGAGCGCAAGCAAGCGAAGTGGTGTGGACCACTCCATCCTGTGGACCATCCGCGGCTCGCATGTCAAGCAATAGTGAATGCTCAGCAGACCCGCCGTCTGCGCTGGATCGTACTACCAGCCAGATGTGTACTCGGAAATTCAGTCAACCACCTACAGATTCCCGAAGACGTGCTGAACCTGCTCACCGATGAATTCGGTGGATTGCAGCAGGCACTCGAATGGTTGTGCGAACTCCTGAACTCAGAGAGGTTGGATGCATGGGCCAGAGCTTGGGCAGCAAACAACAACGTGAACAACTACGAGTTGGAGTTGCTGCCGTTGCCACCCGTACAGATGCAACTACCTTCCAGCCTCGCCTGAAGGGCGGAGACCGGAAATTTTCCACCGGAGAGCGGAAAAACCGTGTTTTCCATCCATACGTCTTTATCACGCCACTGACTTCGTTAATTCGGCACTCGTCCCGCATGCAGTAGTGCCAAACGAAAGGAGAGATTGAATTGGGCGTCCATCCGAAGATTGGAATCACCGGTCTGCCGCGTAGCGGAAAGAGCGCAGTGATGCAGAAAGTGGTGCAGATGCTACAAGATGAGCGGGCGAAGGAACTACGCAGCCGGGGTGAGGATCCGAGCGAACACAAGATCATCGGAGGTATGCTCACTGAGCCAATCTTTGATGACAATGACAGAGTTGGCTACTCGTGTATCGACTTCCGTAGCAAGGAATCGGCCACCATGGCACACAGGGACATTGATTCCAGACTCAGGGTTCTCGGATTCGGCATCGACCCCGATGCACTGGACAGAGTGGCTGTGCCAGCACTGCGCGAAGCGATGGACGAGTGTGAGGTGATTATCGTCGATGAGGTTGGTAAGTTCTCAGTTGAGTCTGACGCGTTCGTCGCCACTGTTCGCGCCGCGCTCGAGGTGGACAAGCCGACTGTGTTGACTCTGCACAAGAAAAGCCGACATCCATTGCTACAGGACATCCGCAGACGCGATGACGCTCGTATACTCGAAGTAACGCCGGTAAACCGTGCGCTGCTGCCATACAAGATACACAAAATCCTCCGGGAAACATACTGAGCCGTTGTCACTTGACTGGTTTCGTGCTTACCTCCTTTGGAGTTGGGCGTGGGTTTGATGCGCCGGTAGTCTCTCGCACACACATGCAGGCACCTGCGCGCATCGCCCGTCGTCTGCTGCTTGGACTCGGATTAGCGCTGCTGCTGGCCACCGCCTTCAGCCTGCAGAACGGGAGGTTGCCTCCCGCTGAATGCCCACCTGAGGATGACCTTGCAGCCGACCAGTGCATCGCATCGGGTATCTCCGGGTGGTTGCTTCCCGGTGGCGCGGCCGCCTGCTTGCTACTCGGGGGCATGCTGCATCTGCAATTCACGCGCGGAGTGCGCACACCGCTATCCAAACTGTTTCCCAGCGAAGACGAAGGGCAACTTAGGGAACACATGTTCACGGATGATACAGATGCAAACGACGAGGACCGTCTAGGAGATGCATGGGCTGATCTTGAGCGCGGATTGCTTGAACACAGTGTCGGAGAAGAGGAATAATCGGCACTTTCCTACGGCGAAAGGATTGTGCCGCATCCGCGCTACGAGGGCGATGGAGATTCGATGAGTGACATCCCCGAAGACCTGTGCTACACTGAGGAACATGAATGGGTGAGGCTGGAAGGCGACGAGGTAGTCGTGGGCATCACCGACCATGCACAGGACGCTTTGACGGACATCGTCTACGTTGAATTGCCCGATGTTGGAATGAGTGTGAACGAGGGTGACGAGTTCGCCAGTGTGGAGTCTGTGAAGAGCGTGAGCAGTATCTTCGCACCTCTTACAGGGGAACTCAGCGCTGTCAACGAATCGCTTGACGACGCTCCCGAACTGATGAATGATGACCCCTACGGGGCAGGCTGGATAGTACGCATGCGTATCGAAGACATTGGAGTGTTGGGCGACCTGCTGGATGCGGCGGGCTACCGAGCACTGCTCGGAGAGTGAGGCGCGACATGGCTAACCTGGACCGAGCCGCGCCTGACGCCGAACTGGTCCTCTACTTCGACGGCTCATGCCTCGACAACCAGAACGTGACGGCGGATACGCCGGCAGGCTGGGGGTTCGTGGTCGTGGTCGGTGATGGTGGTCTGGGCCGAGGTGATGGAAGTGTCATCTCTGAAGGGTCGGGCAAGGTGGTGACCGACCAAGGGATGTCTAACTGGCTAGGAGCGGAAGTTGGCTCGAACAACACCGCTGAACTATCCGCAATCGCACACGCTCTGCGCTGGCTGCTCACCGACGGAGGCGAAGGGGGGGCCACCATGAGAGGAGACTCTCAATACGCCCTGAACATCGCGGCTGGCAATTGGAAGGCGAAGGCGAACAAACAGTTGGCTGCTCGGGTACAGTCGTTGTGGGACGAGGTGGCGGGGGCGCGTCCGTTGGAAGGCGAGCATGTGCGAGCACATCGCGGTCAGCGATGGAACGAGCGGGCGGATCACCTCGCATACCGAGCGATGCAGGGTAAGGCACCTGAACCACTCGACTTCTGGAAACCGGGTACTCGCTAATCAATCGGGTCGTCATCTGAATCAGAAGTATCGCCTGGAACAAAATTTCCGACAATGTACTTTTCAGGATGCATGAATGTATTGAAGGTCGCCAGGCAGATAACTATCAAGAAAAGAATGCTACAGACTTGCAGGATTGGCTGTGCTAATCCAAAACTTACTGCGCAAAAAATGAGGGCGAATGCCCAGGCCTTTGCGAGGTCTGCCCAAGTGCCCTGTCCTGGAACGTACTCTTTTTCTTCTTCGCTTCCCTTAAATTCTGGTAAGATGGTGGTTTTGGGAATCTGGATTTGGCTGTCGTCACTTCCTCCCATGGCTCTGGATAGATAGATTTGGCATGAAGATTAGGGCGGCATCAGACCCATTGAGACCCCATTGACTCGCC
>CAXEUS010000096.1:0-6946 GCA_963999385.1 uncultured Candidatus Poseidoniales archaeon
GCAGCATTGCCTGGGCAGCACCCTCGCTCCACACCTCACCCTGATGATCAGCCCACAGACGGTCGCGGATGCCCTCAGAAACAGCTCGCATCATCAAATCTGAATGTGGGCGACGTGACCCCAACCGCCATGCGAGGGCGACTTCCGGGTCGTCTTGACGTGGCCCCCCTGACCAACCGCCGCGACCAACCACATGGTGGTGGACATATCGGCGGGGACATTCATTCAGGGTTTTTACTCGGCTTGGGCTCCATACGATTCCATTTCTTTTCGACATAGCCCAAAGAGCCGGAAATTCAGGGTTCTTGATACTATCTCAATTGAGCGGGAATCAGGCGAAGGTGGCGTTCCAGACTGGTCCGGTGAGCATCCAGGCGAACCACCACAGCGCCAGACAGAATGCGAGGCAGCCCCACAGGCGTGGCACCTCTTCATGCCCGAGATTTCCTAACATGCGCGCGATTGGACCGAGCATGGCCCCGATTCCTCTGAGGATGAGCACCATCAGTCCAGCCATCACGAGGAAGCCGACGAACTTGACCGCCGCCAGCAGGATGCCCACTACAGAGACGGCGGCCACTGCCCCCACTCCTTGGGGAATCAGCAGCGGATGGGCGAACCAGGCAATCCATGCGACCCAACTACCTAGCAGAACATCGCGATTGAACTCCACGCGGTGACGCCAGTCTCGGTAACCCTCTGGGAGCCGGTTGTAGACCAGTTTTGAGACAAACTTCAACTCTGGGACCTCTCCTTGAATGGCCAGTCCCACAGCCTGCCATCCGAGCCAGATGACCAATGCCAGTTCCACGAACGGCCACTGTCCTCCGAGGAAGGGTGAGAGCAGCGCCACCGGCAGCGCCCATACGGCGAATCCGAGTGAGCCTGCACCGATGGTACCAAGCAGGCCAGCACCCGGGATGAGCGGAGTATCTGGGGGATTGGTCTTCCTGAGGGGGAATGACATCGACACCAGCGGCAGCAGCAGCATGCTGGGCAGCAGCAGAGTGAACAGCAGAAACACCGACTGGCCCGAGCCTCTAGTCGATTCTTCAGTGGCGGCCACGATCCTGTCCTGAGACATCGTTCCTGGGGACCAAGATGAGATGAAGCCACCCGCATCGATGACGACCACACCATCGGCGATTCCCATCGGTAACTGTAGAGCGACATCGCCGTCCGCCTCGTCCATCAGCAGTGGCCACGATGAGTTGAGCAGGGCGGCGTAGGAATCGATGTCCACCGCCCGTATTCCTTCTCCGGTCACGATTTGCGCGAATGCAACCTCGTCGCCCACCCGACCCGAGGCGTTGTCGAAATCCCGTTTCTGCTGCTCTGCTCCCGGGGATCCGGCATCGAACACTCCGAGCACGAGGGTGTTCTTGCCGTCGTAGAGGTCGGAGAGCGAGTGCGCCCCGCCACCCTGACTCGGATGTGCCAGCAGAGAGAAGGACGGTGCCGCCGCCTCATCTCGCGTCGACTGCGCCTCCAGTTCGGGCAGTGTCGAGGCGGGGATCATCACCAGCATGGCCACCGCCAACAGCAGCACCAGCGTCGGCCAAGGAAGGAATTGTTCGCGCATTCGCCAACTCATGAAGGCGACCATCGTTCCCAGCGACATAGCCCAGAACCAGCCCGGTCCGAGCCACGGAGTCGGTCCCGGAAGCACTTCGAAGCGCAGCACTCCGATGATGTGGCATTTCTCGTTGATGTCTCCCGCATCGATGGTGATGCAGGAGTCAATCATGTATTTTCCAGGGGGGATGGATATGTTCCCCAGCCAGGTGAGTGCGGTACGATTAGCCTCTACGACACGAGTTCCGTGTGGAATCTCGAAGTGCTCAATGTGTACATCCTCGCTAGGCATCGAAGAGAGATGACGCCCACCCTCCCACGAATCGATGGCGATTAGGTCGAGTATCTGCCAGTCGTAATCCTCGGCGCCCCAAGGTGAGATTGGGATGAACTCGATGCGCGGTATCCCGTTAGCATCGGTCTTGGCGCTGAGTTCCGGTTGCATCAGGTCCCCTGTCAGCTCCACTCCACTTGGTGCGTGGTAGACACCCCACCAGAGGTAGCCGTCCTGAAAGCAAGCGTGGCTGACATCGACGGTGAGCGTAATCACGTCGCCTGGGCTGATGGTTAGGTTGTTGTAACTGGTGTTGACAAAGAACTCGTGCGGATTCTCCCAGTTCGTGTCCAGCGCTACTCGATCCGTCTCCTCTCCACCGATGACCACGGTGTTCCCTACATCCAGCCATACAGTGAACGAGGTTTCTCCGGCACCAAGCACACCCCCCATGCCGCGACAGAGGCTGTTGGCAGTGAACAGCGAGGCATACAGCTTCACGCTCGCTTCACCAGATACGGTGACAGTTTCAGTGGCCGGTGCGGAACTGATCTCTAGAATGGTCCCGCTGACGGAGTTGAACTGCGCATTTCCCACTGGTTGGCCGGTGGCAATCGGATGTAATCGGGCAAGATTGCTGCTCTCTTCAGTCCCGTTGATGTAGAATCCGTGGCTGTCAGGAAGGTCCCATGTTGTCCCAGCGCTGTCAGGTATTTCCCCACCAATCTGTGCCCCTACCGGAGTGGAGACCATCATCAGAACCAGCAGAACTGCTCCAGCCAGAAGGCTCCTCGTGCGGGCGTCAACACGCGCACACGCCTCGGCCCTCATGGGCCGAGGTTGCCATCGCCGTCTATGAACACGACGCAATGAAGTTCATTTTCACCATCCGATGGAGGCGAAGATTAGCCAGGCGAAAAGTGAGCCGAAGCTGATTGCAATCATGTTCACGTGCCCTTTGCCGATTAGACCGCGGTTCTCAAGCAGCGCTCCGAACAGACTGTCTATCTGACATCCGAGCCATCCGATTCCTGTAATCACAATCAGAAGGGTCGCACCTCCTTCTATGGTGCCTACCTGCAGCCACCATCCCAGTACCACTGAAAGGCCAGCGATGGATAACGCTCCGATCAGTGCTGCGAACTGGCCAGTCGGACTCCACCCACCGTTAGTTCCCGCTGGACAGCGCCGCCCGGTAGTTATCATCCGGACTCGGTCATCGAGGCAGCCGAACTCGCTGGCGAACGTATCTGATGCCGCCACCGCCACACCGCAGGCGAACACGGGAAACAACCCGTTCCAATCTCCCGTGATGAATGCGGCCACGGCGACCATTCCGGGGACGCCACCGTTGGCAACGACGTTCTGCCAGTGGCGCATACCGTCCTTCGATTCAGCCAGTCCGCGTGCTGATTTCTCATCCCAGCGCCAGCGGGTTGCCCAATGACCCCCTACTAGAAATCCAAGCAGGATGAGCAACCAGGTCCAGTGGCCAAGAGTTCCGACCATCACGCCGAGAACGATAGCTGTCAGTGTCCCCTGTCCGTCGAGTATCTTCCTCACCCCCGAGACGATGGTCAGCACCACTACCAGTGAGAGTGAGATGAGCAGGTTCAGAGGGTCCAGTCCGCCCGAGATGCTGCCAACTTCCAGAGCAGCCGCCTGGACGTTTTGAAAGACTGTTATCCACTGCATGATTTCAGCCTGCCACCCTATGGGTGGCGACTACCCGCTCGAACAGGTTGATGAGTTCTCCCCTGTCGAAGCACCACGCCGCGCGCGATTCAGAACGAACCGTCAGGAGCCGAACGTACAGAAGCCAGCATCCCGCGACCGAGCAGCAGGATACCCATAACCAGCACCAGTGACCAGCATAGTTGTACCACGATTACCACCATATCAGAACCTCCGCGCAGCGCCCATTCGAGGAAAGTCAGGCTTCCATTCCAGAATGCGTGACCCAACATTGCAAGCAGAAGCCCGATCAGCGGATGTGTCGGCAAGGGGATTGCTGACTTCCCTATGCCTCGTTCTATAGCATAATCTAGTTGAGGTGGTGACTGGCCATCACCCCAGTGAAGCATATTTTTCACCTGTTCCTGATCAACCTGCGAACCACTTGTTTCAGTGTCGCTCTGTTCAATGAATTGCCCCGTCTTAGGGTCGACCAACTTCCATTCCGGGAGTTCCGGTTCGTCCTGAGTCACAATTTCCTGACCTGCGGCTGCTGCTCGCGCACTCTGCGCTTGGCGCAGCATCAGCCATCCCATCCCAACTCCCGTGAGTCCTGTCCAGAATGCATGCCCAGGAATCGAGCCTACTCCGCGAATCAGCGCGGTCATGGTGAGTGAGACAGGCCCTCCGAACAGGGAAGAGAGAATGTAGGACAGATTCTCAAGCATGGCGAACCCTAATCCCACTGTGAATCCGACTTGGAATCCATGTCGCGGTGAGCGAATCTTGTGGCGGAACAACCAGACGATTGCCCCCTTGCTCAATTCCTCGCCCACCGGTGCAGATACCACCGCAATCAACGCCATCAACTGAAACTCAGAGATAGAATCCCCGAACAGCATCGGGAAGAACAACGAGTTGATTGTCAGCGCTGGAATCGCTGCCAGCATTCCTCCGACCAGCCACGCCTCAGCGTCACGTTGGCGTGTGTGTACACCGATGCTGCGTGTCGAGTGTGACCACCAGGCGAGCACAGGAATCGAGAATCCGAACAGCCAGGCTGGAATGGCGATTAGCGCGAACAGCACCAGCACCAGCAGCGCTGCATCACCGGGCAGTGTCAGATAGAGAACGCTCAACACTAGCAGCAGGCCAATCAGCCCTGCGAACAGCAGCCACAGTGTCTTGTCTGGAGGTGTGTCGAGAACTGAATCATCGCGTAGCAGATGATGCTCGAAGGTGGTAGGCGTCGGAGTCTGCAACGAGCCTCCACCAGCCAGAGGATGAATCCGACCACCGTGCTCGTCAACGACAGCTCGTTGCAGATGGATGATTCGTGGACGGCGCAGGAATCCAAGCCAGAGGATGAGCGGCGCGGCGAAGATGGCCCCGCAGATTGAGAGCGATGGCTCGCCGATAGCAAATCCTAGTGGAACCGTGAACACGATTTGCGCTAGCAGCCAAGCGAGAATGACGGTCCCGAGAATTCTCCTGTACGTCTTCCACGGGCTGGCCACACGTGCCATTTGCACATCTCTCGGTGGAGATGTGAGTGGTTTCACCTGAGGGATGACGTACTGTTGACCAGCAGGAGCGACCAGTGATGAGCCCCAGTTCATCTGCTGCACCGGGACGTGACCATGACCCGGGCGAGAACCGATGGTGCCATCTGCAGCGGGCGTACCTTCGGGAAGATACGGAGACCCCTGCATTCCATGCGGCAGTTCATCGTCAGCCGGTTGCACGACACGCGCAGACCGCCACCAGCCATCAACCCTCACTCATGAGCGCGTCTATGCTCATTCGACAGGTGATAGTGGACGCGGCGAGATTTGAACTCGCGGCCTCTACCATGCCAAGGTAGCGATCTTCCAACTGATCTACGCGCCCAGATGTGTTCGAGTGCCCCGGCCAGTTGCCCCGTCGCTTTAAGCCTCACCAGCCGCTCGCAGCCATCGTGGATCAACCAGCCCTACCCGATGGTCTGCTCACCCTGCTCGCCAGCCATCTGTCTGAGGAAGAGGCTCCGTTCCTCGACCATCTCGAATCATGCTTGACTCTCGAATGGCTGGACTCCGATTCTGATGTACTTGGAAACACCCACTTCGAGATGACGCACAACGATGTCGACCGCCGCCGTCGCTTCCAGATGCCGCCCGGGCCAATCACGATTGGATTGCATCCGCGACTGGCCGAAGACGTCGCCCTGCAACGTCACACCCTACTGCACGAACTGCTGCACGCCGCCGGACTCACTGACCACGACGCCCGTCACCGAGAGGTACTCACCGAACTGGCTCCACCGCCCAAGTTGTCTGAGTCACCCGTGCTGCAGAATCTGCGTGCGGAGGTGCTCTCTCGCGAACCCAAGAAGGAATGGCGGTGTGCAGAGTGTGGACACGTGTGGGAGAGGAAGACCGTGAGTCGCCCGGAATCCTGTCCGATTTGCGAACGCCCCCTCTAGTCGAGTGAATCATTGATGAAGGGCAGGCGCGCCGAGCAGTTCGGGCGTTTAGTGTAGCTTGGATATCACACTGGCCTTCTAAGCCGGTAACACGGGTTCGAATCCTGTATCGCCCGCCACCCTTCTGACCAAGCGAAAGCGAGGCCATTACCGTCGTTCTCATATATTGGAGGCGTCACGCCGGCTCGTTCACCATGAAGAGAGGCTCGCGTGCGTGGAAGAAGCATGGCAAGCAACGGTGGAAGTGGCGCAAGAAGAAGCTCCGACGCCGCAAGCGGGCGCGCCGCCAACAGAAGCAGTGAGTCTTATCCTAAGTTGGAGACCGCTCGCTTGATATATCGCAGGTCTGTGGTTTGCCCATCCCTTGGGGGTATAGTATAACCTGGCAGTACTGCGGGCTCCAAACCCGCTGATCTGGGTTCAAATCCCAGTGCCCCCATCCTCACAGTGCTGGGTTTCATCGAGTTCGCTCAATCCTTTCCGGGCAGGAATCCGCACTCGACGATTCCCCATGGGGCGATGACTATTGGCAGCACGAACATCAGGATGCTGTCTTTGCCCCTGTCACGCAGTCGCTTCACATCGAGCGCAACGAAGACCCACAGCATGGCGATGAGGGGGATATAGGTCAGGAATGAGAGTGCGGCGATGGTGAATCCGGCAATTAGATTGATGACGGTGTTAATCACAGTGACCACGATTGCGGTGACGATTCCACACACCCACCATTGCTTGCGCCCAATCGTCCCATCGAACTTGAACAGCATATCGACCATTCCGTCCATGCCAGCATCACCAGCGGCGTCCGGAGCTGTGGCGGCTGGAGGGGCTGCAACTGGCGCTGCTGCTGGGGGTGTAGCGTCCATCGGTGCGGCTGTAGGGGGTGCCGCTGCCGCGGGGGGAGCAGCGATTGCGACCTGCTCGGGTACAGGAGCGGGAGCAGGTTCCGGTGCAGGAGC